>JAILMV010000218.1 GCA_024692185.1 Bacteroidales bacterium
CGAGTAGGAGGCCGTGATGGTGGTGGAGCCGCTGGCCACGAGGCTGATTTCTCCGCTGGAGGAGTCGATGGTAGCCACGCTGGTATCCGAGGAAGTGTAGCTTACGCTGAGGCCGTTTTCGTTGCTGAGCGTAGGATAGGAATTGCTGGACTTGAGAGTGGCAGTATAGGCGCTGCTGCTCCAGCTCAGCCCTGCGGAGGCCTTGCTCACTGTAAGGGTGTAGTGGGCGCTGCCGGCCGAGTAGGTGTCGGTTGCCTCGGAAGTAGCGGTAATGGTAGTGGTTCCAGCGGCAACGATGGTCACGCTGCCGTTGGAATCCACTGTGGCAACTCCCGTATCGGAAGAAGCATAGGTAACCGTAAGGCCGTAGGGATTAGTTAGAGAGGGCGAAGTAAAGCTGCTGCCTATGGTTACCGAATATTCTGTTGCAGGCCAAGCCAGTCCGGCGCTCTTGAGATTGCTACCCTCCGCCTGCACGGTAAGGGTGTAAGAGGCCGTGGCGCTTTCATAGTTGTCGTTTTCTTCGGAAACGGCCGTAATGGTAGTGGCTCCGGCCGTTACCAGGGTAATGCTGCCGTCGGAAGAGATGGTGGCCACAGATGTGTTGCTGGAGCTGTAGCTGACTGTCTGGCTTCCGGGATTGTTCAGGGTGGGATAAGTATTGTCGGACGCACCTATTGTTACGGTACAGCTGCTGGTGGACCAGGAGATGCCATCCGAGCTCTTGGTGACCGTAAGGGTGTAGGAGACGCTTCCTGCCTCGAAGTAGTCGGTCTCTTCGGCAGAAGCAGTAATGGTAGTGCTACCGTCGGAAATGATGGTCACGCTGCCGCTGTCGTCGATGGTGGCAACCTCTTCGTCGCTGGAAGCATAGCTTACGGTGAGGGAATTCGGGTTGGAGAGCTCCGGGAGGGAATACTCGCTGCCTATTACCACGCTGGCATCTTCCGCCGACCAGCTGAGGCCGCTTTCGGACTTGCTGACCACGAGGGTATAGGATACGCTCCCGGCCTCGTAAACATCAGTTTCTTCCGACGAGGCGCTGATTACGGTCGAGCCCTCTCCGACGAGGGTCACGCTGCCGCTGTCGTCGATGGTGGCAACGCTCTCGAGGGAGGAAGAATAGCTGACGCTGAGTCCGTTTTCGTTGGAAAGCGTGGGAAAGGTATTGCTGACGCCCAGGCTTGCTTTACAGCTGGATTCGCTCCAGGCAAGACCGGGGTCGCTGAGGCTTGAGGATTCGTCTTCGGTATAATCGATTTCTATCTGATCGCCAGAGCATCCTGCGAACAATAACAGGATGGGCACGAATAGCATTAAAAGACGGCGCATATAGTTAGATAATAATTGGTTAGTGCCGAAATATATAAATTCCGGCAGCCAACGAATTATTTTTTCAATGAAACGCCCTTTTTTCTCAGCGAATGGCCTTAAGCCTATTTCAGGAAGCGGTCCGCAAAGGAAACATACTGCTCCCAGTCGTAAAGCACTATGTCGTGCTTGCCCGAGCGGATATGATGTCCGAGACGGCCATGGACCTGAGGCTCTTCGATGCTGGGTTTTTCGCGGGAGGTGAATCCTTCCAGGCCGTACATGGCATAGACTTTCGAGGCCTCGACCAGGCTGAGATACTCCCCGTAAGGATCGGCCCAGAGGTCTTCCGCGCAGCTCTCGATATAGAGGGGGCGGGGCGCTATCAAGCTCAGCAGTTCGTGCTGGTCGATGGGCAGGAGATGCTCGTTTTCGGCGTATTTGCTGAAGTTGGGGCACCACCAGTGAGGATAGTTGTAGCCTATGCGGCGGAGGGTCTCGCCATAATGCCTGCGGGAGATGGCCGCGCCACCGCAGCCGGAGGCATTGGAGATGACCAGAGCGAAGCGGGGGTCGCTGGCGCCTGCCCAGAGAGCCGTCTTTCCCAGACGGGAATGGCCCAGCACGGCAACCTTGTCGGCAGCCACGGCTGCATCAGTCTCAAGATAGTCCAAGACCCTGGAGAGCCCCCAGGCCCAGGCAGCTATGTTGCCCCAGGAATTACCCTGGCGCTTTTCGGGGCCATAAAAACCTATGACTCCATTGCGGAAGCCATCGTCATAGTCCGGATCCACATCCTCATAGCAGAAAGTGGCCAAGGCATAGCCGTGGTCTATCACATATTCAAATGGCCAGCGGTAGGCCTTGATTCCTCCTTCTTCAACCGAGTCATTTCCCTTGAAATTAGCCCCGAGGAAAGCAGGAACCGCGCCCTTGGCATTCTTGGGAACATAAAGCAGCAGTTTCAAGCCCTGAGTTTCCGCCTTGTCGAAATAGATGGCAACCTCTTTGCGGACAGCCTTTCCTCCAAGGGCGTCGGAACTGCTGAGAAGTTCGAAATGCAGTTCCTCCGGCCTGCCGATGGGAGCTTTGCCGTAGATTTCGTTTGCAAAGAGTTCCAGCAGCTCGGGACGGCGCTTGCGCTCCCACTGCTTCACGCTGCTCACGGCCTTGCCGTTCTTCATCGTCAGGACGTCCGGGAGCTCATACGCGGGGACTTTTGCCTCGTCGTACTGATAATCCTTGTGGTCACGCAGGCTGTGGACTATGCGGATATCAGTAATGTCCAGATGTCCGCCGTCATTCTTTTTCACGGCGCGGTTGCACCAGAAAGCGAAGCGGGTACCCACCCAGCGGCCGGGGGCGCAGACGAAGCTAGCCTTCATCTTATTAGAATAATCTACTCCGTCCAGGCTGTAGCTGAAACTGGCCTCGGTACCCTGTCCGTCCTTGCGCGGATACACCCGCATCAATACCCAGACCACGGCCTTTCCGTCCTTGTAAGGCAGTTCCGTGACCTTTTCGGCGCTCTCCGCAGAGCCCTTGTCGGCATCTTTGCAGACCACGTAGCTGAGCTGCGCGAAGGAGCCGGCATCCTCTATCTTGAAACCGGCATAGCTGCTGCCGTATGCAACGAAGCCGGCATCTTCCTGCAGCCCGTCCTTATGGGGGGAGAAAACCAGCTTGGCACTTACGTAGAAGCGCTCGTCGGGGAACTTCTGGCTAAGCAGGTTGCGGCAGCCCCAAAGGTTCTCCAACTTATCTTTCTGCTCTACCGAGAACAGCCTGACCCCGCCGCCCGGCAATGCAAGATGCCAGTAGGGAGATGGTAGGGAGGGATACTGCCATTCGAGCTCCAGTCCATAGGGTTTGTAGCCCTTACCTGCGTGCTGGCGGTCCCATTCGTTCGGAGGGATGTTGGTGACTCCGAAAGGCGCCTCCCAAGTATCTACCGGCGCCCCGCAGCCATCCCCGTCGGGGTCATTCCCTATGACGGGCCAGCCATCTTCCTTCCATTCCATGGGCTGGAGATGGACTATTCGTCCGTATGCGCCCTTGTCCTGGAAATGCAGGAACCAGTGGCTTCCCTGCGGAGTGTCCACCCAGGCGCCCTGGTGAGGGCCGTTGATGGTCCCCTCTCCCGAGGCCATGACTATCTTTTCTTCGTAAGGTCCGAAAGGATCCTCCGAGCGGAGCACGGTCTGCCATCCGGTCTTTACCCCGCCGGCAGGCGCGAAGATGTAATACCTGCCGTCGCGCTTGTACATCTTGGTTCCCTCGATGGTGGGTTGGGTCTCGTGACCGTCGAATACCATGCGGGAAGGGCCCAGCAGCTTGGTCCCGTCAGGATCCATCGGAGCCATGAAGAGCACGCTCTTTATTCCGGCCCTGGAACCTGCGCAGCCGTGGCTCAGGTAGGCCTTGCCATCCTCATCCCAGAAGGGGCAGGGGTCGATGAAGCCCTTGGCCCTTACCAGCCATACGGGTTTTTCCCAAGGACCGTAAGGATCCTGGGTGCGTACCATGAAGATACCCTTGTCCGGATCCCCGCAGAAGATGTAGAACCAGCCCTCGTGATAACGGATGGCCGGAGCCCACACCCCGTCCCCGTGCCGGACTCTGCGCCCGGGCCAGGACATGAAGGACGGCAGATAATCGTCCAGCGCCGCGCCTATCAGCTGCCAGTTCACCAGGTCCTTCGAATGAAGTATCGGAAGCCCCGGGAAGTAGTTGAAGGAGGAGGCGGTCATATAATAATCGTCCCCCACCCGGCAGACGTCGGGATCGGAATAATCGCAGTGCAGTACGGGGTTGGCATAACGCGTCTGTGCTCCCGCCGCGGACGACAAGAGCACAGTCAGGATAAGGACAAACCTTTTCATATTCAGAGATTTGCGGCCAAGTCGAACCAGACCGAGGCGCCGATTATCTCGCCCTTGCTCCAGCAGGAGCCGAACCAGTATTCTACAGTCTCGCCCCTGGCAATCTTCTTGAGGCAGGCACCGTGGCGGCCGCCATCGACCAAAGTCACGCAGTCGGCCCCGGGCATAATGACTGCCACGCCGATCATGCCGTCTTCAGGCTCCACGCTCTGGTCGGAAGCCTTCTCCCAGATTGCATAATAATCCTCGCCGAAGGCCTCTGCCTCGATGGTTTCGGCCTCATTGTGGCGGAAGATGCCAGCTGCTATGGTAAGCGAGTCGGCATCGAAGTTATAACTATCCTCGACCTTGCAGAAATAGCTGTCGGCATACACCGTGACCTTCTTGTCCAGGCTGACTTTCAGTTCGCCTGCCTGCCATTCGGGATAGTGCAGCACGAAGCTGAGCTCATCGGCAGATTCCTTCAGGACCTCGCTGCTGCGGTAGTTGGTGGCAGGATAGCAGAGGCTTTCCCCTACATAGGGCACGGATGCGCCTCCGCCTAGGCTGACGGCCACTTTGTAGCAGTCCTTTCCGCCGTGGTCCTTATGATAGTAGCTGGCATCGCCGCCTTCGACGGCATTCTTGTACCAGTCATTGGCCACCAGCGCGCCGGGGAGTTTCACCCAGATATCGATTCCGGGAGATGTAGGATTGCCTTCCAGGGCCTTTCCGTAGAAACGGCCGGCAATCAGATTGTTTTCGAAAACGAAGTCATCCGCCCTCTCGGGAACGGCACGCGCCATCACCTTGGGCTCCTTGTCCTGCGAGCAGGCAATTGCAAGCAAAGCAAGCGCTACTATCAAATACTTTTTCATAAGGTCGAAGTTTTGTAGTTATTTAAGGTCCTTGGTTGCGACCCAATCCATATCGTTGTAGTCGTCATTCTCGCCGCACATGCCCCAGATGAAGGTGTAGTTGCGGGTAGCGCAGGCGGAATGGATGCTCCACTGAGGGGAGATGACCGCATCTTCGTTGTGCATCCAGATATGACGTGTCTCCTGAGGTTCACCGCAGAAGTGGCACACAGCCGCATCCTCGGGAAGTTCGAAGTAGAAATAGACCTCCATTCGGCGGTCGTGGGTGTGGGCGGGCATGGTGTTCCAGGTGCTGCCCGGAGCAAGTTCGGTCATACCCATCTGAAGCTGGCAGCAAGGCACTACTTCCTTGACCAGCAGGCGGTTGATGGTGCGCTCGTTGCTCTCCTCGAGGCTGCCGAGATGCATCACCACGGCGTCCTTCTTGCTGACCTTCTTCACACCGGTCTCGCGATGTGCGTTGGCCGAGCAGAAGTAGAAGTGGGCGGGTTTGTCCGCGCTGTCGCTGCAGAAAGTGACGTGGCGGTTGCCGCGGCCCACGTAGAGGGCTTCCTTATAGTCGAGATGATATACTTCGTCGCCCACTTTCACGCTTCCGGCACCACCTACGTTGATGATACCGATTTCGCGGCGCTGGGTGAAGAAGTCCGCCCTCAACACCTCGGGAGCGCTCAGCAGCAGCTCTTCCTTCACGGGAACGGCACCGCCCGCGATGATGCGGTCGAACATTGAGTATACCATATTGATCTCGTCTGCCACCATCAGGTTCTGCACCAGATACTCCTGGCGGATACGCTCAGTGTCATAATGCTTGGCATCTACATTGCTCGATGCCTGTCGTACTTGGCAATTGATTTTCATATCTATTTCGGTTGTTTTCCAATATAAGCGAGGATGCCTCCATCTACATAGAGGATGTGGCCGTTGACGGCATCGGATGCCTTGGAGGCAAGGAAGACGGCGGGGCCTGCGAGTTCGTCCGGATCCAGCCAGCGGCCCGCAGGAGTCTTGCTGACTATGAAGGCATCGAAGGGATGGCGGCTGCCGTCGGCCTGGCGCTCGCGCAGGGGTGCGGTCTGGCTGGTGGCGATGTAGCCGGGGCCGAGACCGTTACACTGGATGTTGTATTCACCGTACTCCGAGCAGATGTTGCGGGTGAGCATCTTCAGGCCGCCCTTCGCCGCCGCATAGGCAGATACGGTCTCACGGCCGAGTTCGCTCATCATCGAGCATATGTTGATGATCTTGCCCTCGCGGCGCTCCATCATCTCGGGAAGCACTGCAGCCGAGCAGATATAGGGAGCCACCAGGTCGGTGTCTATCACCTGCTGGAATTCCCCGCGGGACATTTCGTGCATGGGGATGCGCTTGATGATGCCGGCATTGTTTACCAGGATGTGGATGGGGCCGACTTCCTTGTGGATCTTATCCACCAGGGCCTTTACCTCGTCCTCTTTGGTAACGTCGCAGACATAGCCGTGGACATTGCTGATCCCGGCCTTCTTGTAGGCTTCCAGGCCCCTCTGCAGGGAGGCTTCGCTGCTACTGTTGAAAATGATGTTGCTGGCTCCGGCCTTGGCATAAGCTTCGGCTATACTGAACCCTATACCGTGAGATGCACCGGTAATCCAGGCATTCTTTCCTTCCAAGGAGAAGATGTTCGTCATAATACTGTCAGAATATGGTTATTAAGTTTGCGTGCACGGGCACACTTTCACATTACGCAAATTTAGCAAATTTTTCCTAACTTCGCCTTGTATGGATAAATTCGGATTGATCGGACACCCTATCGCCCACTCAGTGAGCCCGGCGATTTTCAGCAAGGCCTATGACGGCCGCTGGCCCTATGAACTGATAGAAGGCGAGGACTTCGGGCAGTCCTGGAAGCGTTTCCTGGATGGCTACAAGGCCATAAACATAACTGCCCCCTTCAAGGAGCCCGCCTTCCGTAAAGTAGCCTCCGAAGGAGTGCTGGACGAGTCGGTCAAGCCCATAGGGGCTATAAACATAGCAGTAAAAGAGGCCGACGGTCTGGTGCACGGCTACAATTCCGATTATCTGGGCGTGCTGCAGTTGATGAAGGATCTGGGCTACGGCCCCGGCAGCACGGTGGTGGTGGCAGGTTTCGGCGGTGCCGGGAAAGCCGCCGCGGCCGCAGCCCGCAAATTAGGCTGCGACACTATCATCTGCAACCGCAGCCGCTACACTCCCGACATCCGTCCGCTGGAAGAACTTCCGGTCCTGGCAGGAGTCGCGGACCTGCTAATCTACACCCTGGCCTTCCCCATCCCCGAACTGGAAGAAACTGCCTGTCCGGCCATACTGGAGGCCAATTACAAGTCCCCCTGCCTCTCCGGGCGCCCCGGCTACATCTCCGGCAAACTCTGGCACCGTGCCCAGGCCGTAACCGGCTATCCGCTGATGACCGGATGCCCTGTGGAAGCCCAGCTTTAGCTTCTCATTAAAAATGAGAGCCCGCTGGTGCAAATTGGCGGGAAATTTCCTATATTGCAAATCCTAAATTTTTTGAGATATGAGTCTGAATAAAGTAATGTTGATCGGTAACGTTGGAAGAGACCCTAATGTACGTTACCTTGATGGAAACCAGGGCGGCGGACAAGGATCCAAAGTCGCCACATTTACGCTTGCTACCACTGAGAGATATAGAGATCGCAGCGGAGAGACCAGAGAGAATACGGAATGGCACAACATCGTAGCATGGCGCAATTCCGCAGACCTTGCAGAGAAATTCATCCATAAAGGAACCCAGATCTATGTAGAAGGCAGGCTCCGCACCCGTTCGTACACCGACCAGGCAGGAGTCCAGAAATACACTACCGAGGTCGTGGCGGACAACATCCAGCTCCTCGGCCGCCGTCAGGACGGCGAAGAGGGCGGGCAGCCCCGTCAGCAGTACGGCCAGGGCGGCCAGCAATACGGCGCCCCCGCACAGCAGGGCTACCAGCAGCCTGCATACAGCCAGCCGGCTCCTCCGGTGCAGCCCGCAGCCCCCGCACAGCCCGCAGTAAACGTCCCCGCAGGAATGGAATCCGACCCCAGCGACGACCTCCCCTTCTAGTATCTTGAACCATGTCAGAAAAAATCGCACAACTCCTGAATGACAAGCCCGCCGCCAGGTGGGCTGCCCTCATACTCATCGCATCGATGATGTTCTTCGCCTATATGTTCGTGGACGTAATGTCCCCTCTGAAGAGCATGATCGAGGCACAGCGCGGCTGGAACAGCACGGTTTTCGGAACCTATGCCGCAGCTGAATACATCCTCAACGTCTGCGGCTTCCTCATCATCGCAGGCATCATCCTCGACAAGATGGGCGTCCGTTTCACCGGCACCCTTTCGGCATCGCTAATGGTAGGCGGCGCCATCATCAAATACATCGGTATCTCCGACTGGTTCCAGGCCACGGCCTTCTGCGGCTGGCTGGACAGCTGGTGGACCGCCCTCCCCGGCAGCGCCAAGATGGCATCCCTCGGATTCATGATCTTCGGCTGCGGCTGCGAGATGGCAGGTACTACCGTTTCCAAGGCCATCGCCAAATGGTTCGACGGCCATGAACTCTCCCTCGCAATGGGTATCGAGATGGCCATCGCCCGACTCGGCGTGTTCGCCGTGATGTGGATATCTCCTATCATCGCCAACGCCCACAACCAGAGCGTGGTAGCACCCCTCGCATTCTGCACCGCCCTGCTCCTGATAGGCCTCATCGCCTTCATAGTCTTCACCTTCATGGACAAGAAACTGGACAAGCAGATGGTGGCCGCGGGCAAGATGTCCGAGCAGAAGGATCCGGAGGAAGAATTCCATATCAAGGACCTCGGAATAGTTTTCGGCAGCAAGATGTTCTGGATCGTGGCAATAATGTGCGTACTCTATTACAGCGCCATCTTCCCCTTCCAAAGGTATGCCCCGAACTTCCTTGAGGAGACCCTGAACATAGATGCCACCTCGGCAGCCCGCCTGTTCAGCTTCTTCCCCATCCTGGCAATGGCCCTCACCCCCTTCCTCGGAGGATTCATCTCCTTCAAGGGCAAGGGCGCGAGCATGCTGATGGCAGGTTCGCTGCTGATGATCTTATGCCACCTGAGCTTCGCATTCGTGCTGCCTGCATTCCCCCACAAGTGGTTTGCAGTGCTGCTCATCCTGCTTCTCGGTCTGTCCTTCTCGCTGGTTCCCGCAGCCCTGTGGCCCAGCGTGACCAAGATAATCGACAAGAAAGTGCTCGGCAGCGCCTACTGCCTCATCTTCTGGGTGCAGAACATAGGCCTCTGCCTGGTACCTCTGCTCATCGGCTCGCTCCGCGAATCTACCGGAGGATATACCGTCCCGATGATCGTTTTCTCATCGTTCGGAGTGCTGGCCTTCCTGCTCACCTTCCTGCTCAAGCTGGAGGATAAGCGCAAGGGTTACGGCCTCGAACTTCCGGAAGTAAAAGCCAAGGAGGAGAAGTAATGCGCGGCAGGTCGCTTTGCTGGATAGCACTGGCCTGTCTCGTGGTGCCGATGTTCGGCTCCTATTTCTTCGACGATATGTTCTCCAGCATATCGTTCCTGTTCAGCGATCCTTCCCGGCTCCAGCTGGGATGGGACGCAGCAGGGTACGGGCTCTACACCAGTGGATACAGCGTGCTTTGCGTATTCGGCGGACTGATAGTCTGCGGAATGCTGCTGGACCGCTGGGGCGTACGCATCACCGGCAGCATCTTCGTAGGGATGATGACTGCCGGCGCCGCCCTGGTGCTCTGGGCCATATCTTCCGGGATGAATCCCAAGCAGTCCCTGACCATCGCCTATGTGGGATGCATGCTCTTCGGACTGGGCAGCGAGATAGCCGGAGTGGCCGTCACGCGCAGCATAGCCCGCTGGTTCAAGGATGGTCCCATGGCCTTCGCGATGGGCCTGCAGCTCGCTATCGCCCGGCTCGGCACGGCCTTCGCCCTGGTGATGGCCCCGAGACTGGTCCCGGAAAAGACCGGGGATGCCATCTACACCCTCCCGGAGACCGCCAAACCCGCAATGCTGGGCCTGGGCCTGCTGCTTCTCGGCTGCATACTCTGGGCGGTGTTCGTGGCCCTGGACGCCAAGCGCTTCCCCTCCCCCAAAGACGGAGGGAAGAGCGAGGGATTCCGCCTTGCGGACGTAGTGGACATACTCACCAACAAGCGTTTCATACTGATATCGCTGCTCTGCGTATTCTTCTACAGCAGCATCATCGCCTTCAAGAAATTCGCCGGGGCCATCCTGGTGCCCCGCTTCGACGTTCCTGCCGAGGCGGCCAGCTGGATGGTGAGCATGCTGCCCTTCGCCACGGTGATCTTCGCACCGCTCTTCGGCATACTGGTCGATAAGTTCGGCCACGGCACCCGCTGGATGCTCTCCGGAGCCGTGCTGGCGCTGGCAGCCCATCTGCTGCTGGCCTTCGCCCCCCAGGGCCAGCCTTTCTGGGGATATCTTAGCATGGTATTCCTCGGTTTCGGATATTCCCTGGTTCCCGCAGCTATGTGGCCTTCCGTTCCCAAGATAGTTCCCGACAAGGTTCTGGGCACGGCCTACTCCCTCATCTACTGGATACAGAATCTCGGCCTGATGCTGTTCAAGATGCTTGCAGGCGTGATTCTGGGCAGTGCCGCCGCCCAAGGCCCGATGAATGTGGAGCTTATGTTCGTGGGGGTCTGCGTGGCCGCCCTGATCATATCCGCCACGCTGGACCGCATAAAAATCGCCTAAAATTCTTACCTTTGAGCCTGGAATGTATCCTATACTAGACAAGATAAACTCTCCCGCCGACATCAAAGGGCTTGGAATTGAAGAACTTAAGCAGCTCTGCTCGGAGTTGCGCCAGTACATCATTGAAGTCTGTTCCCAGAATCCCGGGCATCTCAGCTCGAGCTTGGGCGCGGTAGAGCTGATAGTAGGCTACCATTACGTATTCGATGCCCCAGAAGACAAGATAGTATTCGACGTAGGCCACCAGGCCTATGCCCACAAGATACTTACCGGACGCCGCGAGGCGTTCAAGACCCTGCGTCAGGGAGGAGGCATCAGCGGCTTCCCCAGGAGGGACGAAAGCCCCTACGACAACTTCGGCGCAGGACATTCCTCCACCTCCATCTCCGCAGCCCTGGGCCTGGCAGAAGCCGCCCGAATGCAGGGCAGGAAGAACAAGGTGGTGGCCCTGATAGGGGACGGTGCCCTTACCGGAGGGCTGGCTTTCGAAGGCCTGAACAACGCCGGAGCCGCCAAATCCGACATACTGATAATCCTCAACGACAACAATATCTCCATCGACCGCAACATAGGCGGCATCCACAACTATCTCCTTAAGGTCACGACCTCGCAGCGCTACAACGAGCTCAAGAACAAGGTCTGGAACGTGCTGGGAGAGAGAGGCATACGCCACGTCATCCAGCGCTGGTGGAGGAGCCTGAAGTCCTGGCTGGTGAAGCGTACCGGAGGGGATCTTTTCGAGGCCCTCGGCTTCCGCTATTTCGGGCCGGTGGACGGCAATGACATAGTGTCCGTGGTGAATGCCCTGAAGAGAATAAAGAACATCCCCGGACCTCGCGTACTGCACGCCCACACCGTAAAGGGCAAGGGTTTCGCGGCCTCGGAGGCCGACCCTTACACCTGGCACGCCCCCGGAAAGTTCGACCCCGAAACCGGCGAGCGCATCAAGAAATGCAATAGCATAGACAGATATCAGGACGTGTTCGGCCAGGTGCTGGTGGAGCTTGCGGAAAAGGATCCCAAGGTAGTGGGAATCACCCCCGCAATGGCCAGCGGCTGCGGAATGCATCTCTTTGCAGAGCGCTTCCCGGAGCGTTTCTTCGACGTGGGCATAGAGGAAGAGCACGCCGTAACCTTCTCGGCAGGCCTTGCCGCAGGAGGCATGAAGCCCTTCTGCAACATCTACTCCAGCTTCGCCCAGAGGGCCTTCGACCAGATAGTGCACGACATCGCCCTGCAGCGCCTGAACGTTACCCTGTGCTTCGACCGTGCCGGGCTTGTTGGAGAGGACGGCGCCACGCATCACGGAGCCTTCGACATCGCAGTGCTGCGCACCATTCCCGAGACCATAATCACCGCCCCCAAGGACGAGACCGAGCTCAAGCAGCTGATGTACACCGCCTTGAACACCAACCACGGGCCATTCATTATAAGGTACCCGCGCGGGTGCGGCGAGGGAGTCGATTGGAAAGATGCTCCCTACGAGATTCTGCCCATGGGCAGCGCCGTGGAGATGAAGAAGGGCGACAGCATAGCCCTGGTATGCACCGGGCCCATCACCAACATGGCCTTAAGGATAGCCGAACGCTACGGCAACAAGCTGGGAGTTTACAACTTCCGCTACATAAAA
>JAILMV010000222.1 GCA_024692185.1 Bacteroidales bacterium
CCGGCGGCTGCGGACCAGTTCCCGGAGAAGTAGTAATCGGCATCTGCGGCCATCTTCAAGGCCACGGGGCCTACGGGAAGGCCATATCCTCCGGAAACATTGAAAGATGTGGGGAGAGATGCGTTCCCGACCTTTCCGCCCAGGCTGCGGACGCCGCCTGCGACGCCGAAGGCATCCTTACGGTAGCAGAGCATCAGGTCGAAGGCCGTGCCGCTGACCGAATAGTCGCTCAGCAGCTGGGACTTGGCCAGGTTGATCGCCGCGCCCAGCGAGAAGGACTGCCCGAGGGCGAGGGAGACTGCCCCGGCGAAGATGGTATTCGAAGGGGAGAACTTATCGCCGTTCACGCTTATCTCGGAGAGCTTGTCGCTCGCGAAGGCGGCACTCACGGCCAGGCTCTTTCCGAGCTTGACGCTGGCTCCGGCCATGATGTTGTTGCTGGAGTTGAGCGAGGGGGCCCAATTGGCATAAGATGCGGCAGCTTCCACTTTGTTTGCAGAAGCGGCGGCGGCAAAGGGGCTGCCGAAGGCCGATGTTGCGCTCCCCCCGACGAGCAGGGCGCTGCCTGCGCCGGCCATTGCGGCACGGGCGGGATTGCGCTCATAACGGAGGAAGGGCAGGGCCTCGCTGCTGGCGGCCTCCTGCGCATTTGCAGGGGCCGCGAAAACAGCAAAGATTGTCAGTGACAAGAATAAAGCTATTCTTTTCATCGCTTAACAATGGTGTATTTTGTTTCCTTGCCGGAAGCATCCGTCACTATTACGGTGTAGATGCCTGGAGCAAGGGAACTGATGTCGATAGATAGAGGATCGAAGGCGCTGTATTTGCCTTCAGTGCTGTAAACCACGGCTCCGGATACGGAAACGATACGTACCTTCACCTTCTCGGGCTCCGTACCGGTCATTATGGTAAGCTGGTCGCTGACCACCTGGCCTTCGAGGAGGGACACCGTTTCGCCTTCAGGGCGGATGATGCAGGGAATGTCGGCACGTGCGACGGCACCGAGATTGTCGTAGGCCGAAACGCGGATTTCGCTGAGGGCGAGTTTGTTGCTCTTGGATCTGACCGTGAGCTTGCTGCCGTCGAGTTCCACGTCGAGGGCCGCCTTGTCGTAGCCGCTGTAGTGGTAGGTGAGGCTTTCCCCATCCTCGTCGGAGAAGTACTTGTCAAGGTCGAACTCAATGCTCTGGCCGGACTTGTTCAGGATTATTCCGGAGAATTCCTTGGACAGCACGGGGGCCACGTTTGCAAGCACGTTGTAGGGCATGCTCAGGCTTGATTTACCGCCGAATTCATCGGTAACCACCAACGACGACTTGAAGCTTGCGGGGCCGGTAATCATCTGGCAGGCAAGTTTGAAATGCCAGAGGCCTTCCTCGTCCTGGGTGAAGCTGGCGCGTCCGTCGGTCTGGAAATCCACGGTGATGGGATCTCCGTCAGGATCGGAAATGGTGAAGGGGATATCTACCGTCTGGTAGTTCCTGAACACGAACTTCCCTTCCTGCCCGGCCTCTATGACGGGCTTCTGGTTCACGTTAGTATGCACCGTCTTGAGTTCCGAGAGATCGGAAAAATTGCGGTTATAGCTGAAAGCCGCGATGGCCACGTAATAGTCGGAGTCGGGGGTAAGGCCGGAAAGCACATATTCCTGAGGATCATTGTAATGCTCAGGATCGCCCACTATTATGGTGCCGGTTATGAGGTCTTTCCCGCTGGGCTGAGCAAGGTCCGCATTAAGGATGGTCTTGCGGGCCGGTGCGGCGAGCACCAGGTAGCCGTAAGCTTTGTTTCCGTCGAAGTTCAGCTTTACGTTGTGGCCCTGGGGCGTGAGGGTAAAGTCTTCGACCTTGGGAGGGATTGCAGCTTCGCCGCTCATAAAGGAGCCGTAGGCATCTACCAGAGGGCCGATAGGCTTGCTTCCGGTAGAAGGAGCTATCTCCTTCCCGCCTTCAAGCAGACGCTTCCTGAGGTCCTCGCAGGTAAATCCCTGGCCACCGAAATACGATACTATCAAAGCTGCCACGCCGCTTACGTGCGGGCAGGCCATGGAAGTGCCCTGCAGATATTCGTATGAGCTGCCGGGATAGGTGCTGATGATGTTGGTGCCGGGGGCGCAGATATCTACCCAGTCGCCATAGTTGGAGAAGGAAGCCCTGGAGCCCGAACTGGTGATGGCGCCGACCGCGACCACCGACTCAAGGCAGCCGGGAGCGCCATATTCTATGCCGTCGTTACCCGCGGCAAATACCACCAGACCACCTTTCATAGGGCTGTCCGGGAGCTGGTTGCCTTCATTGTCGCAGCCGGCATACTTCACGAAGTAATCCACGGCGGAGGCAATGGAGTAATACTTGACGTTTTCGAACAGATACTTTGCATCGGCGTATTCATCGCTGTCGATATAACCATCCTGGTTGGAATCGACGTCATATCCCCAGCTGTTCTGGGAGATGATAGCGCCCTTGTCGGCCGCATCTTTCATTGCGGTCTCGAAGGATCCGGACTTGGTGTAGTTGCCATATTCCTGGAAACACTGCATCGAGAGCAGGCTGATACCACGTTTGCTCTTGGCATAATCGCCACCGGCTATACCGGCAACACCTACGCCATTATTGGACACGGCGCCGATAGTTCCCGCGACATGGGTTCCGTGGAAATGGGGCACGATCTCATTGTTTCGTTGTACGTAATTATAGTGTCCGCTCTCGAGGCAGTTCCAAGCCAGATCAGGATGATCCAGCTGGATTCCGCCGTCCAGTACGGCTACCACGACCGAGGGATCTCCCGAAGTGAAACGTTCCCAAACAGGCTCGCAATTCACATCGATACCCTCGTGACTGGTGTTATGCAGGCCCCAGTGGTTGTTTGCCCAGTAGGGGTCGTTGGTCTGAAGCTTCACGGGGAGGGGTTGCTCCACGTGCTGGATGCCCTGGATGGCCGAGAAGGACTTGACGGCCTTGGTTACCGGGGTTTCCTCGGGGAGTTTTACCCTGTACCAGCGATGCAGGCCTTCCCGACGGGTGCGGGGCTCGTACTCTCCCGCAAAGGGGAAGAGACGCTCCATGCTTTCCACGCCGAGTTCGGCGGTAACGCTGTTGAGAGCTTCGGACTTGGTGCGCAAAACGCCTGAGGCGAGCTGATCCTCCACCAGGGAGGTCAGCTCGTCGTCAAGCAATACATTTATGTAGGTCGACGTTTCTTCGGCAATCAGCGGGGTTTCGCTATTATCCGTTTCAGGTACTTCCACCCTTTGGAGGTTTTCCCTGGCGCAACTC
>JAILMV010000013.1 GCA_024692185.1 Bacteroidales bacterium
GGTCCCAGATAAAGAGGATGGAAGGAGTCTCGGCCTTGCCTACGCCCGTGGGCATATACAGGCGGCCGTTCCTTATGTAAAGCCCCTGGCCAATGGGATTGAAGCGGAAGTCCGATTCATCCTCGATGAGGTAGTTTTCCAAGGCATCCTCAGCCTTAAGGACCACCAGCGGGCCTTCTGAAAGCGAAGGAAGACGGAACTTGATGATGCGGTGGCGATTGGCGTGATCGCTGTTGTCGACGGTATTGCCATAGCCATACAGCATCTTGTGCTTCCTGTCTATGACCCACTGGAGGGCGTAGCCGAAGTCGTGGTTGACGTCGTCGTAGAAGATGGTCTGCACCAGTTCGGAAGAAGAGAAGTCCGCTGCGATGCGTTCGGCATAGAGCACGTCTTTCCTGCCGTCTATAGCTTTCTTATGGCACTGGCTTACGTACAGCACTGGAAGCGGATCGCTCTTATCTACCTTCTCCACGCCGAAAGTAGCAACGTTGGCATGGTTGTGCTCGTGGAACGACGCCAGGTCGAACTGCCCGAGAAGAGTGAATCCCTTGCCTTTAAGGCTATATACGCTTGCCACGCCGCAATTCTGGCAACTTACCATATACTTTCCGCGGATATCCATGCCCTGATAGGGATAGGGCTTCTTACCTCCGTTCTTTCCCTGCAGGGGACCAAGAAAATCCACCTTGGGCTGGGCCATCGAAATAATAGTTGCAAAAAAGAAAAAAGCTGCCAAAAAGAATCTTTTCATCGCTTGGAAATGATAGTTCGTGATTATATGGGCACAAAGATACTAATAAATGAGGATTGACCAAGTATCTTATGCTCAGTATTTTTGCATAGTCAAAAAAGAGAAACGATATGAAAAAGACAGTTCTTCCGCTTGTCCTTGCGGCCGTTCTTTGGCTGCTGGCAACTTGTTTATGTGCCTTTACAGGCAGCATCCACCCGGCATGCTTTGCTTATTCCGGCACCTTCGCCCCGATTTTGTTCGCCTTCATCTACCTTTTCGCTTGCTCCAAGCGTCAGGGCTTCGGCGTACCGACCGTTATTCTTGGCATCCTGCTTGTCCTCTTCCTGATAGCAGGGGAGATCGACACGATAGGCGCAATCATGTATGTCGCCATCATCGCACTTGCCGAAATCCTGAGGAAAGTCTATGGATATGATAATAAGAAAGGAACCCGTATAAGCTTCCTTCCTATGGCCTTCTCATTCTATGTTTATGTATCTCACTGGTGGACGGACACTGCTGGTTCCCTGCAGGCTGGCGTCGAAGAGATGCCTGCCGGATATGCCGACAAGATGGCTGTGGTAATCGACAATACCACCATGCTCGTCGTCATGCTCGTGCTGACCATTCCCGTGGCAATCCTTGCCATGCGTCTGGCCGAGAAGGTCCTTAAAAAATAGTTTTTACTTTTGGTGTGAGAAGCGGAGCCCGGAAGGACCCCGCTTCTCTTAATTTATGAGCGCCCCGGCGCGAACGGCGGAGGCCGGTCCGTAGGACGAAGGCCGGGAGCCGCGGGGTACGTTAGGGGCAGAGCCCCTGACAAAACAGCTGCTCAAGCCCTCGGCTTGAGCATGCTCCACAAAAAATCCAGCCGCGATAGCGACTGGACTTTTTGTGGAGCATAGGGGATTCGAACCCCTGACCTACAGATTGCGAACCTGTCGCTCTACCAACTGAGCTAATACCCCGGAAAAGGACTGCAAAGTTAATTGCAAAAGAAGAAAAAAACAAGAGGCTTACTACAAATTAATGCTGTAGTACTGCGCACCATAGCCGGCCCAATAACCCAGCCCTCCGCTAATATTGGAAGACGGATTCTCAAAGGTAGGGAAGATTACGGCCTTGCCCAGCGAACATATCCTGTCCAGGTCGGACCAGTATTGCCAAGCGCCCTCGTCCATGGTGGAGAACTTTATATGAACCCTGTCTCCCTTCTTGAAATGGGAATTCAGTTTGCGCCCGTCTATGCCATAACCTTTGGTGATATTGATCTCGGCGTTGTCCACCAGGGCATCGCTGTCGTAAGCCCCGGGGAAACATGGCATGAAGCAGTCATCTTCCCCGGCTACCTTGGTGAATATGCGGTAGAAACGCCTTTCCGCGGGCTTGGGACCCATCTTGACCACCAGGGTATATAAGCTGTCGGAACCGGCCACGGGGCGGGCTTCTATGCCCTGCAGGGCCTCTTTCTCAGGGACGACGGCGCTGGCCGTGACGGTCTTTCCGCTATACTCTACCTTTAGATCATATTTCTGCCCGGGCTTGCCAAGGACGTAGCCGCTGGTGAACACGTAGGGAGGGAAGTAGTTCTTGTCCTGCCTGCCTATCAGCACCACCGTGGTGTCGGGGGTGGTCAGGCTGACTTTGGCCCATTTCAGCACGTGGTCCTGCAGCTTGTCGACTGACTGGAGTTCGGAAGATGGAGTCACGGTGGAAGTGACTATCACTATCGGGGGAGCTCCCGCATCTATCCAGCCATCTACCACAATCTCCTGGTCTGCTACTTCCCAGGGATCCCCTGCGCTGCAGGAGCAGAGCAGTATCAGGGGGAGCAGTATGCGTGCGATCTTCTTCATCTTCAGAATTTATAGAACCATCCCAGGCCTGGCATGAACCTGAGATTGAAACAGAGGGGCCTGTATGCGAACTGTCCATCCTCGTAGCGGAAACGGTAGGATAGCTGGTTCTTCATTCCCAGAGCGTTGTACAAGGAGAAATTGATGCCGTGGGAGACCTTCCCATCATTGCGGAAGTACCAGTTGAAGTTCAGGTCCATACGGATGTAGGGATGCAGCCTCGCTCCGTTTCTCTTGCCATAACGGCAGATGATCTGCGAGGATGTCATATAAAGGGCTTCGGGGGCGGTGAAGGGCGTGCCGGATGCTGCCACCAGGGTACCTCCCACGTCCCATTTGCGCTCGCTGTAGGTGGCGGCGAGGTCAAGTTCGTGGATGCGCTCGAAGTTGGAAGGGAAGAGTTCTCCGTCTGCCGAACGGCGCATCGAGCGGCCAAGTGAGTAGCTGAGCCAGCCGGTCAGTTTGCCGGCCTGCTTGTGCAGTATGAGGTTCAAGCCGTAATTCCAGCCGTCTGTCTTGAGCAGAAGGGAAGCCAGGTCGTATTCCGAACCCAGGAAGTCGAAGATGCTTCCACAGTATTCCAACTGGTTGAAAAGCCTTCTGTAGTAGATGGATGCGGACAGCGCATAGGCTTCCTGCTTCCATTTGAGGTCATAGGATAGTGAGGCCCAGAGAGATTTCTGGGGGTCTCCGTACTTGCCGGCCATCACATTGAATTCCACCGGGAATCCCAGGCTGGTGATGCCCGTCAGGAAGATGTTCTGGGAGGCTGAACCGGCCCTCAGTTCCAGGCTTCCATCGCGGTACATGTCGTATTTGAGGGCGATGGTGGGGGATAGGCTCCAGTAGGATTCCTTCTCCGGAGAATAGTACCAGTTCCCTCCCAGCTTGGCAGACAAAGTCCAGTGCTGCAGCAATATGTCGCTGGTCCAGCCGGCGTGGATGGTGGCGTCCAGGGCCTCCTGCCTCTCTCCGGAGGCCGTTCCGGTCATATAGCCGGATGTGTGCCTGGGGTACTGGGGAAGGACGTCGAAGTAGAGCAGCTCGGCTCCGCCTTCCCATCTTCCGAAAGATAGGGAGCCCTTGTAACCATAGTTCCTGGTGTCCGAGAAGATGTTTCCGGCTTCTTCGTTGTAGGCTATGGCTATGTCGGTGTCGGAGCCGCTGGCAAAGATCATCTGCTTGAGCAGGAGATCTCCGCTGCGGTGGTCCCAGTGCAAGGCGGCCATGGCATTCTGCCATCCGAAATCTATCCCAAGGGGATTCGCCTCGGAGGAATAGTCGGCATCGTCTGCTCCGTAGAACAGCTCTGCGTAAATCTTGTCGGAGGGGCCGGCTTCCGCCACCCAGCCGAGGTTGATGTCGTTGAATCCATATTCGAAGGGATCGCTCCCCACTTTAAGGAAAGGGCCGTAGAGTTGATTCAGGAAGGTTCTCCGACCGGATATGCTGAGGGCCGATTTCTTGCCTGTCCTGGCACGTACGGTG
>JAILMV010000018.1 GCA_024692185.1 Bacteroidales bacterium
CTCGGCTCCGGAGGTGGTGTCATCTACCTTGAACCAGTAGGTCGTGGCGGGGGTCAGGCCGCTGAAGATGAACTTGGGCTGACGTCCCTTCCAGCAACCATCCCCTGCGGGAATGCTGAAGGAGGCCTCGAGGTCGGTGCACTCTTCATCTTTATAGAGGTAGATGGTGTAAGGCTTGGCGACGTCGTCTTCGGAAGATACGCCCTCGGTCCAGGTGAAGGACAGGGTCGAGGAGCTGGCGGCGGCGAACTGGGCCGTGATGCCATAGACCTTGTCGATCTTGAGTTCGGCGATTTCAATCGACTCGGATGAGCCGGGGAAGCTGACGTTGAGCTTGGTGGAAACTCCGGTGGTAGGGCCGGTGGCCAGGGTGTATGCGCCTTCGGCTTTCTGAACCTGGAAGGCACTGTTGCTGACGCTGACGTTGATGTCATCTGCGGGGATGGCCAAAGGACCGTCATGGCCTTGATACATTATTCCGATGGGGTAGGTGTCGGAGGCCTGCACAATGATGGGGGTGCCTGCGGGATTGAAGACATCTCCCAGCTTTAGGCCGTTCAGCAGGCTGCTGCGTACAGGAATCTTGCAGCCGTAACCCGCTTCGGTAGTAACTTTGAGGTAGGATTCGGCATCGTAAACGAAGCCGGCAGCAGTGCTTGCATTGGCTGCAAGGGTGAGCTGGCCGTCAGCGGTGATGGTGCCAACGGTGGTATCTTCCAGGCTCCAGGTGAAGCTGTGGATTCCACCGTCGGATGTCTCGGCAGAGAGTTTGATCTTCTTGCCGGGATAGGCATATATGCCGTTCAGCACCTGTCCGCTTTCGTTCCGGATGCTTGTGGTGTACTGAATCATAGGATTTACGCTCACCATGCAGGCGGCCTTCTGGCTGCCGTCGGCCGAGGTCGCGACAGCATAGGTCACGCCTTCTGCCTTGGCGGTGATGGTACCATCCTTCACTTCGGCATATTCCTCGTCGAGAATGCTCCAGACCACGCCCATCCCGAGGGATGCGGGCAGGACGGTGGCAGTGATGGTAGTGCTTTCTCCGACATGGAGGTCAACTTTGTCCCTGCTCAGCACGACGCTTGTGACGATCGAATCCCCATCTTTGGAGTCCGGGCCGCAGGCGAAGAGGGCAGGAAGCAGGAGAATTGCTATGGTAATGATCTTTTTCATCCGAATTACTTGTTATAGCGTACTGCAAAATAATCCATTGTATTGTAGCCGCTGTTATTGGCAATTGTACTGTCGTCGTAGGAACTCACGTTTTTGGCAGCAGCTTTGTTGTTGCGGGGCATCAGGCGGATGCTCACGCTTTCCTTACCGAGGATTTCGGTAGGGAGAGGGAAGTCATACACGCGGGTGCCGAGGGTCTGCCAGTCGTTCTGGCTTGCCCAGATGGCCACGTCGGGCACGGTAAACTCGGCTATATCCACCCATTCGCCGTCGCTGGATGCGGAGCAGTCGGTGGTGGTAAGGGAGTACTGGGCCTTCCAGTAGCGCGGCGAACGGGCCGACTGGGAGTTGTTGTACATTGCGAACTGCATCGAAACCCTGTCGGAGCTGATGCCTGCGGTGCTGAAGTTCACGAGCCAGCAGTATCCGCGGTCTTCGGAGCTGTTCCACCAGTATTTGTTGGACCAGCTTATCTTGAGGTTGTCCTTGAACCAGCCCTTTCCGTCGGTGTTCTGTGCGGATTCGGTGCCTATCCAGGGCTCGTAGATGCCTCCGTCTTCCATTTCTATACCTGCGCCTTCGGCATACTTGCCTTTCTTCTTGCTACCGCATTCGCCGATGTAGAAGTAAGTAGGGGAGAAGTTGCTCACAGAGCCGTAGGTGTGGCAGAGTTCGCCGTTTCCTTTGGTCGCGAGTATCGCGTTGGGGAGCTTGGTGTTATCGAATTCACCGGGGAATTTCGCATAGCGGAATTCGGTGATGATGCCGGAGAAGTTGTCCTTGAAGTCGGGCTTGAGGTCGATTTCCTCGCGGATGAGATGGCGAAGCTGGTAGCGGCCGATGTTGCCGTCTTTCTCGAAGCTCTTGTAGACCTCGTGTACCACGATGCCGGTGATGTCGCCGCTGCCGTAGGGCAGGGTTTCTCCGTTACGGCGATAAGGGCAGGTCATGTTGGTGAACATGTACATGCTTCCGCCCATTATGTCGCGGATGAGGATAGGGTACTTTGCAAGGCGGTTGTAGCCGTGGAGGGTGGTGTAACCTTCGTTCACGGGGGTGAAGGGGCCTTTGCGCATGGCTATCTCGCAGTCCTTGATCTTCACGAGGGTGTTGATGTCGTCGTCGGTGAGTTCGGTTATGCTCTTCTCTTTCCAGGGCATGGTGAGCATGCCGTCGGAGCTGGTGAGGGTCTCTTCCGAAGATACGCCTTCGATGGTGTACTGGACGGGCTCATCGGCTGATTTCTTGATTACGGCGCCGCCGAGCTTGAGGCAGACGCGGCTGTAACGCTTGAACTCGTTCTTGGAGGCATCGGAGGCGACGAGCCTGAAGCCGTAGCTGCCATCCGGGCTTTCGAGGTAGGAGGTGCGCTCGGTCAGGGTGTAGTCGATGACGCCGGTGCCCTGCTTGTAGTCATCTACCTGGGCATCGCCGGCATTGCCGCCTTCGGTCGTGCTGACTATGTAGCCTTCCACGAGTGCATCTTCCGGAAGGGTATATCCGCCCACGGTGGCAACTTCGCGGAGCCGCTCGGCGGAGAAAATGGTTCCGATGTTGTTGTCGGCGCGGGCCTGGATTACGGTTACCGCCGCGGTCTGCTTCTTGTTCCATCCGTCCTTATAGCTGAGGACGATGAGGGCGCGACGGGTGTAGTCCCGGTCGGTGTTGTC
>JAILMV010000022.1 GCA_024692185.1 Bacteroidales bacterium
ACTCGCAAAGCGAGATAATTGATTCCGGTCTTTTCGGCTATCTCTTCGTAGGACAGCCCCTTGATGGTCCGGAGTATTAGTACCTTGCGCTGCTTGTCAGGCAAGGACTTGACTGCTGCGAGCACCTTATCCAGCTTTTCTTTCTGGTCCATCGACGCATCGGCGTCGTAGCTTCCGGCGGCCTCTTCCGTAATCTCCTCGTCCGTGAACTTCTGCACCTGACGGATGCGGTCCAGGCAGAGATTGCGAAGCAGGGTCATCGCATAGGCCTTGGGGTTCTGTATCCCGTCCAGCCCGTCGCGTTTCCTCCAGAGCTTGAGGAAGAGTTCCTGTACTGCATCTTCGGCTTCCGCCTCGGATTCCAGTATGTAGAACGCCACCCTGTAGCACGCCTCGGCTAAAGAAAGATACTGGCTATGGAACTCCTTTTCAGTCATTGTAGCTGGCGAGTTTGGCAATTGCGTTCATGGAGATGGATCCGAAGAGGCAGATCAGTGCGCACTCATCGGGGGCGTAAAGCACGAAATCCCGTACTTTCCCACTTTTTTCGTCCACCACGCCGTACATCAACATGCGGTCGTCGTCATCCTTTACTTCCATCAGCAGTTCGGAGCCACCCAGGATTTCGTCCAGGTTGCGCACCATCCTGTTCCTTACGGCTGCGGATGCATCTTCGAACTCGAAGATCATTATTTTGCGTACTCCGGAGATGGCTTCCATGGCAGCGCGATCCTCGGGATCGTCCTCGATATTGGCACGGATCAGGTTCTTGATGATCATAGTGGGAAAGGCTCCCATCTTTACCAGTTCGACGCCGGGACAATGCCTGTACTCTGAAATGAAAGCAGACAACTTGGCTTTAGGTACGTTGTTTCCTGCGAGCCCGCCTAGGGGCAGTATCAGGAGAAGAAGGAGTGTGATAAATTTTTTCATTACACCAACAAGACGTGGTACCTCGGAAAATGTTACATCCGCAAATTTATATTTTTTGAAAAGAATTTGCTACATTTGGCCTTATAACCAATTATCCATTGAGTATGAAGAAGCTACTGCTCATTTCTCTGGCCATTATCATGGCTTTTGTCCCGTCCCGTCTCGATGCCCGCAAGGTGAAGTTCAAGAATGGCGACGTTTATGATGGTGAATGGAAAAACAAGGCCCCCAACGGCATGGGCGTGATGATCTATGCCAACGGCGAAATCTATTCCGGCTATTGGGTGAATGGCATCAAGAACGGCATGGGAACGATGGTCTTCCTTAACAAGGATGAGTATCTGGGTGACTGGAAGGACGACAAGTTCCATGGCGAGGGCAAGATGACCTATGCCAACAAGGACTTCTACCAGGGTGCCTGGGAAGTGGGAAAGAAGCATGGAGAAGGTACCATGACCTATGCCGACGGCTCGGTCTATACCGGTTCCTGGGTAGAGGACCTCTATGACGGCAAAGGCAGTTATACTGCAGTCAACAAGGATGAATATGTGGGTGACTGGAAGGCTGGCAAACAGTGCGGAGAAGGGGAGATGAAGTATGCCGACGGCGCTTCTTATTCCGGTTTCTGGCTGGACGGACAGTATTCCGGCATGGGAAAGAAGAGCTTCGTGAACGGAGATGTTTATGATGGTATGTGGGAAAAGGGCGTACGTAAAGGCGAAGGAGAATTCTTCGACAAGGCACTCTCCCGCATCTTCAAGGGCAACTGGACGGACAGCGTAGTCTCCGGCGAGGGCAGCATCGTTTTCTTGAACGAAGCCACCGTGGAAATGACCCTGGCCGGCGAATGGCTCGAGAACGGACTTTTCAGCACCAGCTTCAGCAAATCCGGCAAGAACTTCAGCGGCAGCGTGATATCGACCTCCGGCGATGGTGTCAGCGGTCCCTTCCTCTCGGTGGGGAAAGTCGCATGGGAGACGGAAATGGTCGCCGACGGCCGCTGGAAAGCGAATACGAGCCTGGCAACTTGCGACTATAAAGATATGGTAGAGGGCCATCTACGCTATAATCTCGGCGGACGTTCCTTCGATGGAGACGTAAAAGATGGCAAGGAGAACAATGGCAAGCTCGACGTAACCGTGCCCGGTCGTTTCATGTTCACCGGGAACATGAAGGCCGGAGAGCCTTTCGGCATCTACGTAGGCGATTTCAAAGCCAGTCCTTTCACGGAATATGATCTTTCCGCATGGGATCAGGTCCTCGGCGAGGATATCGGCCGGCTGGATGGCCTGCACTCCATCTGCGGAGTCTTCAAGGACTCCCTGCTGACCCTGCGCGGAATGCTTACCGACGGTGTGCCCGACGGAGAAGTCACTATGGTTTATGCCGCGGAGGATTCCCTGACCATGGCCAGCTCCTGGATAGGGGGCAAGTTGTCCGAGGGCCGTGGAGTCATCGCAGGAACGCCTTTTGTAATAGTTGCCGTGGAGAACGACAATGTGCAGGTCGATCTCGAAAATGGCGAACGGCTTTCTTTCGTGCCGTCCAAACCCGCTGCGATTCTCCCGGAAATCAACGAGAAGCTTAAGGAACAGAGGACCTTGCGCGAAAGGATGGCAGCCGAGATGATGGGCGTTGCTCCGGCCGGAGAATAGTCCGGATTAATAGGAATAAAGGAAAACGATATATTTTTTTATGAAGAAATCTGCAAAAATAGCCGGGATTCTCTTCCTGGTCTTATCAGTATTGGATGTAGCCTTCATTGCTTTCGGCAATGAGACCGTCCCACTTTATATCAAACCATTGCTGATGCCGTCGCTGGCCCTGACGGTACTGCTTCAATATCTCCCCGAAATCAAGGACAGTCAGCTTTGGCTGCTGATCGTCGGGCTTTATTTCCACTGCATGGGAGATGTCTTGCTGATGTTCGACAGCAAGGACATCATCTATTTCGCACTTGGTCTCGGCGCCTTCCTGATAGGTCATTGTTTCTACCTGACCCTGCTCTTCCAGGGGCTTGGCGGTTTCAGGAGCTTCAAGGAATTCCTGATTGTGGCAGTCCCGGTCATCCTGGCTCCGGTTCTTACCGGCCTCTTCGGCGTCAAATGGCCCATGAGCGCAGCCGTGGTGGTCTATGCCTATACCCTGATGGTGGTTACCGGCGTCGGTCTGCTTTGGAAGATGCGCGGCCGTGAGTTCTGGCGCAGGATCTTCTTCGGAGGTCTGCTTTTCATCATTTCCGACGGAATGTTGGCTCTCAATGCCTTTGCCGGCATCACCTTCCCTTTCCGCCACGCTTTGGTAATGCTTACCTATCTCGCGGCAGAGTGGCTGCTGGTCAGCGGAATGATGAGGAATACTCTCAGCAGTAGGAATCCCAAGGCTTGATCGCCAGCTCGGCTTCCCCAAACTTGCAGAAAGCACGTATGTAGGCGTCGGCAAGACGGCTGTTGGTAATCAGCGGCACGTTGAAATCGACGGCTGCACGGCGTACTTTATAACCATTGCCCAGCTCTCCTTCCGAGAAATCCTTAGGAATGTTTATCACCAGCTCTACCTTGTGATCCTTTATCAGGTCCAGGGCGGCAGGGGAGTCTCCGGCATCCTCGTCAGGCCAGTAGGCCCGTTCTGCGGGCACTCCGTTGTCCTGCATATAGCGCCAGGAACCGCCGGTAGCATAAATCTTGAAACCGTTGGCTGCAAGCCTCTTGCAGGCCGGAAGCAGGTCTGCCTTCTGAAGTGCGTCTCCCGAAGATATCAGCACCGACTTCTTGGGGATGCGGTGGCCGACCGATAGCATTGATTTCAGCAGGGCCTCGTCCAGGCTGTCTCCCAGGCAGGCCACTTCGCCGGTGGAGGTCATGTCCACGCCCAGCACGGGGTCGGCCTTTCCCAGCCTGGCGAAGGAGAACTGGGAACTCTTCACGCCCACATATTCCAGCTCGAAGGGATCTATGTGTCCTCCCTTGGGATGCTCTCCCAACATGGCCTTGGTGGCCAGTTCGATGAAGTTGAGTTTCAGTACCTTCGACACGAAGGGGAAGCTCCTGGAAGCCCTCAGATTACATTCTATGACCTTCAGGCTGTCGTCCCCGGCAAGGAACTGTATGTTGAAGGGGCCGGTAATCTGCAGCTCGGCAGCAATAGCCGCTGCGGTGCGCCTGATCTTGGCCGCGGTCACGCCATAGGTAGATTGGGCAGGGAACTGAATGGTGGCATCTCCCGAATGGACTCCGGCAAATTCTATGTGCTCGGAAATGGCGCAGGCCAGGATCTTTCCTCCGTCGGCAACGGCATCGCATTCCAGCTCCTTGCAGCGCTGCATGAAGGAGCTGATTACCACGGGATGTTCTTCCGAAACCTCCACGGCCCTCTCCAGGAACTCGCGGAGATGGTCCTTGCTGTAGCATACGTTCATTGCGGCGCCGGACAGCACATAGGAGGGCCTCACCAGCACGGGGAAACCGACCTCAGCCACGAACTTCTCCACCTCGTCATAGTTGCGCAAGCTGCTCCAGCGGGGCTGGTCTATGCCCGTCTTGTCCACTATCGAGGAGAATTTCTCGCGGTCCTCGGCCTTGTCGATGCTGTCGGCGGAGGTGCCCAGCAGGGGGATTCCGGCCTGGGAGAGGGGCAGGGCAAGGTTGTTGGGTATCTGCCCGCCCACGCTCACTATCACTCCCATAGGCTTCTCCACCTCGCAGATTTCGGATACGCTCTCGAAGCTTAGCTCGTCGAAATAGAGCCTGTCGCAGGCATCGTAGTCGGTAGATACGGTCTCGGGGTTGTAGTTGATGATCACGGCCTGCCTGCCGCTCTTGCGCACGGTCGCGGCCGCATTCACTCCGCACCAGTCGAATTCCACGCTGCTGCCTATGCGGTAGGCCCCCGAACCCAGTACTATCACCGCTCCTTCCTTGGGGGAGATGTCGCTGCAGTCGCCGTTGTAGGTAAGATATAGATAATTGGTCACGGAGGGGAACTCGGCGGCCAGGGTGTCTATCTGCTTGATGCAGGGCCTCAGGCCCAAGGAATGGCGGAAATCCCTTACCTCTCCCTCCGGAATATGGAAGACGCGGCTTATCTGTATGTCGGAGAAGCCCTCCCTCTTGGCCTTAAGCATCAGCTCCTTGCTGACATCCTGCAGGCTATTGCAGGCCTCCATTGCCCGGTAGGTCTTTTCTATGTTCTCCAGGCGGTCTATGAACCAGCGGTCGATGTTGGTAAGGCGATGGATGCGCTCCACGTCATAACCGGACTCGAAAGCTGCGGCTATTGCGAAGATACGGGTGTCGTCCGGATTGCGCAGGGCATAGTCCAGGTCTTCCACCTTGTAGGGCTTGTTGCAGACGAAGCCGTTAGCGCCCTGGCCAATCATACGCAGACCCTTCTGAATGGCTTCCTCGAAGCAGCGCCCTATGGCCATCACCTCTCCCACGCTCTTCATGCTGGATCCCAGCTCGCGGGAAACCTCCTTGAATTTGGCGAGGTCCCAGCGGGGAATCTTGCACACTACATAGTCCAGGGCCGGTTCGAAGAAGGCCGGAGTGTCCTTGGTAACTGCGTTCTTGAGCTCGAACAGGCCGTATCCCAGGCTGAGCTTGGCGGCTATGAAGGCCAGGGGATAGCCGGTGGCCTTGGATGCCAGGGCCGAGGAACGGCTGAGCCTGGCATTGACCTCGATAACCCTGTAATCCTCTCCGTCGGGGCTGAAGGCATACTGCACATTACATTCGCCCACGATACCCAGATGGCGGACTATGTCGATGGAGGTCTTGCGCAGGAAGTGGTATTCGCTGTTGGTAAGGGTCTGGGACGGGGCCACGACTATGCTCTCGCCGGTGTGAATTCCGAGCGGGTCGAAATTCTCCATGTTGCACACTGCAATGCAGTTGTCGTAGCTGTCGCGGACTATCTCGTATTCTATCTCCTTCCAGCCCTTCAGGGACTTTTCGATCAGCACTTGCGAGGAGAAGGTGAAGGCCTTGGCCGTGACCGTCTCCAGCTCGGCCTCATTGTCGCAGAAGCCCGAGCCCAGGCCTCCCAGGGCATAGGCTGCGCGCACTATGACCGGATATCCGAGTTCGGCGGCGGCCGCCTTGGCTTCTTCCCGGGAAGATGCCGCATGGGAACGTATGGTATGTACTCCGATTTCGTCCAGGCGCTGCACGAAGAGCTCGCGGTCCTCGGTGTCGATTATGGTCTGCACGGGCGTGCCGAGCACCTTCACGCCGTAGCGCTCCAGTGCTCCGCTGCGGAAGAGCTCCACTCCGCAGTTCAGTGCGGTCTGCCCTCCGAACGACAGCAGAATGCCCTGCGGACGCTCTTTTTCTATGACTTTCTCCACGAAAGACGGGGTGACCGGCAGGAAGTAGATCTTGTCGGCAACGCCTTCCGAGGTCTGTACGGTTGCGATGTTGGGGTTTATCAGTACCGTGGAGATACCCTCCTCGCGCAGGGCCTTCAGGGCCTGCGTTCCGCTGTAGTCGAATTCTCCGGCCTCTCCTATCTTTAGGGCTCCGGAGCCGAGTATGAGTACTTTCTTTACTGTGCTTTCTTTCATAATGCCGAGATGAAGTCGTCGAATAGGAATTCAGTGTCGGTGGGGCCGCTGGATGCTTCCGGGTGGAACTGGGCCGAGAAGAAGGGCTTGCTGCGGTGCCTGATGCCCTCGGATGTGCCGTCGTTGAGGTTTACGAAGTAGGGTTCCCAATCTTCGCCCAGGGTGGCGGTATCTACCGCATAGCCGTGGTTCTGCGAGGTTATGAAGCAGCGGTCGGTGCCGCAGAGGCGTACCGGCTGGTTGTGGCTGCGGTGGCCGTATTTCATCTTGTAGGTGGTGGCTCCGGCAGCGAGGCTCATTATCTGGTTTCCGAGGCAGATGCCGAAGATGGGGCGGTCGCCTTCCATTGCCTTGCGTATGTTTTCGATGGCGGGGACGCAGGCGGAAGGGTCGCCGGGGCCGTTCGAAATCATTATTCCGTCGGCGTCGATGGTGTTTACGTCCGTGTTCCAGGGAACTCGCAGCACCTCGATGCCGCGTTGCAGCAGGCAGTGGAGTATCTGATGCTTGACTCCGCAATCCACCAGCACCACGCGCTTGCCGCCTTTCCCATATAGAATCGGTTTCCGGCAGCTAACCACCGATGCCAGGTTGCCTCCGCTAAGGCTGGGTGTACCCTCTAGGGGCCCAACTTTGCCGGGAGTGGTCGAGCGTAGCGGGACTCTTTCAGAGGGTACACCCACGGAAGCGGGAAGTATTCTTGCTGAAAGGGTGCCGTTGTCGCGTAGCAATTGGGTAAGGTGGCGCGTGTCGATGCCGCAGATTGCGGGAATCTTCTCCTCGCGCAGCCACTGCCCCAGACTCTTCACGGCATCGAAATGGCTGAACTTTCCGCTGTAATCCGAAATTACCAGCCCACGAACGTGGATCTTCTCCGACTCGAAACCAAGGCACACGCCCCACTCGTCCCGCGTCATTGCGGGAATGCCGTAATTGCCTACGATAGGGTAACTTACGCAAAGTATCTGGCCTTCGTACGAAGGGTCCGTGAGACTTTCGGGATAGCCCACCATCGCAGTCGAGAACACCAGCTCTCCGCTGCAGGGGCCATCATAACCGAAGCTCATCCCCTCGAGACTGAGCCCGTTTTCCAATTCCAGTACTGCCTTATTCATCATCCATCAAATCCGCTATCTTGTCATTGCAGAGATTCCCCAGGCTGCCGATGTGGCTGTGCCCCAGGTCGGAGGCCTTGAGCCCCTTGGTATCATAGTGGAAACGGCCTTCGTTGACCTCTATCCCAACCTGCTTGTATGCATCCCGGAAGGGTGTGCCTGCCAGGGTGCGGCGGTTGACTTCCTCCACCGTGAACATCTGCTCGTACATAGGATTGTCGAGTATGTGCTCATTCACTTCCACCTGTTCTATCATATACTTGCTCATTCGCAGGCAGTCGTGGGCCATTTCCAGCACGGGGAAGAGTATGTCCTTGAGTATTTGGTAGTCCCTGTGGTAACCGTGGGCCATGTTGCTGCAGAGCAGGGAAACCTCGTTCTCGCAGGCCATGATCCGGTTGCAGCGCGCCCTCACCAGCTCCCATACATCGGGATTTTTCTTGTGGGGCATTATGCTCGAACCGGTGGTAAGCTTGTCGGGGAAGTGTATGAAGCCGAAGTTGGGACTCATATACATACAGCAGTCCGCGGCCAGCTTGTTGAGGGTCAGGGCTATGTTTCCTAGGGCGGATGCCACGCATTTCTCGGTCTTCCCCCGGCCCATCTGGGCGGCGACGCTGTTATATACGGGGGAGTCGAAGCCGAGCAGCCTGGTGGTCATCTCCCTGTCCAGAGGGAAGGAATTCCCGTAGCCGGCGGCCGATCCGAGAGGGTTGCGGTTGATTATCTTCCGGGCAGCGTTCAGAATGGTCATATCGTCCACCAGGGCCTCTGCATAGGCTCCGAACCACAGGCCGAAGGAGGATGGCATGGCCATCTGGGCGTGGGTGTAGCCGGGGAGTAGCACTTCTTTGTACTTCTCGCTGAGGGCCTGCAGGGTGGAGAACAGGGCTTTCACCTCATCGCGGACAGTGGTAAGCTCGTCGCGCAGGAAAAGGCGGATGTCCAGGAGGATCTGGTCGTTACGGGAACGGCCGGAGTGAATCTTCTTGCCAAGATCCCCGAGCTCGCGGGTGAGCAGCAGTTCTACCTGGGAATGGATGTCCTCCACATCTTCCTCGAGCTTGAAGGAACCGTCCTCTATGCTTGCGGAGATGCGGTCCAGGGCTGCGCTGAGCTGCTCCAGCTCGTCGGAGCCCAGCAGCCCTATGCTTTCCAGCATCTTGATATGCGCCTGCGAACCCTGCACGTCGTAGCGGGCCAGGCGTAGGTCGAGGATGCGGTCGTTTCCGACCGTGAATGCTTCTACTGCGGATGTCGCGGAAGTGCCTTTATTCCAAAGAGTTGCCATAGAGAGTGCTGATAAAGTCGATGTAAGTTGCAACTGCGCCTTCGAGTTCGCTGCGCAGTAGATATTCGTCGGCTCTGTGGGAGCGTTCCGAATCCCCGGGACCCATCTTCAGGGCATCGCAGGAGATGACCATCCAATTGGAGGTGGTGGGGGAGGTGAATGTGGGGATGCCGAGGGCTTCCACCGTCTTGAGCAGGGGAGAGCCTTCGGCGGTTGCGGAAGAGCGGTGGGAGAGGTTGCGGGCGCTCAGCTTGCTTTTGCAGATGGCCTGCAGTTCCTCGAGTATCTCTTCGCAGCCGTACTGCTCGGTGGGGCGTATGTCCACCACGAAGGAGCAGCGGTCCGGAATTACGTTGTGGGCGCTTCCGGCAGATATCTGGGTAACGTTCAGATGGACTTTTCCCATTTTGGGGGAGATGCGTCCGAATTCGTGGGCGCGCAGGGTGGAGATGTCCTCCAGGGCCTTGTAGAGGGCGTTGTCGCCGCCTCCGCGGGCTGCGTGGGCACTTACGCCTTCCGCCATTCCGTCCAGCACAAGAAGGCCTCTTTCGCTGGTTGCGGCCTGCATCTTCGTGGGCTCTCCCACTATCACCCACTTGGGCATTTGGTATTTCTTTCCTTCGGCGAAGGGGCCGGCGGGAGAATAGAGCCAGTCGGCGCCGTCGGGGCCGGAGGTCTCTTCCTCGGCGGTCAGCACAAGCATCAGGTTGATGGGCATCTCTTCCTTGTAGAAGTGCTTGAAAGCCGCAATCATGCTCACCACGCTTCCTCCGTCGTCGTTGGAACCCAGGCCCCATACCTTTTCTGGGTCGTTACCGGCATCGTAGGGATCCCTGGTATATCCGTTGTTGGGAGCTACGGTGTCGATGTGGGCATCCAAGGCAAGGGTGGGCTTGGACTTGTCGAAGCCCTCGTTCACGGCCACTATGTTGTTGCGCAGAAGCTCGTGCTTTATACCCAGTTCGTCCAGGGCGGCGCTTATCAGCACGGCAACTTCAGCCTCGTTTCCGGATTGGGAAGAGATTGCCACCATCTTCCGCAGCAGGTCCATATAAAAGTCGCAATTCATATTTTCAGCTTGGTTTTTCCTATGTTTACCGAGGGAACTCCCTGCGCAAGTATCTTGAATCCGTTTTCCAGCTTGGGAATCATTCCGCCGGAGATTTTCCCTTCGGCCTGCAGGGCCTTGAACTGACCGTAGCTTAGCTCAGCCAGCAGGCTGGAGGGATCGTTCTGGTCCAGAAGCACTCCGCTATGTTCGAAAACGCAGTTCAGCCCTGCTCCCATTGCCGCGGCCACGCTGGAGGCGACCGTGTCGGCGTTGGTGTTCAGCAGCTGGCCCTGCCCGTCGTGCACTATGGAACAGAGCACCGGGACCAGGCCTGCGGAAAGCAGGGTTTCCAAAACTACAGTATCCACGCAATCCGGAGTGACATCCCCCACGAAACCATAGTCGGTGCCGTTCAGGGGAGCTCTCTTTGGGGCCTTGATGACGGAAGCGTCGCAGCCTGCCAGTCCTATGGCATTGCAGCCATATTTACGGAGGGTGGCCACAATGTGCTTGTTGCACCATCCGGCATAGGCCATCACGGTTATCTTCAGGGTCTCCTGGTCGGTTACCCTGCGCCCGTCTATCATCTTGGGTTCCATGCCGAATTTCTTCTGGATTTCGCTGGCCAGGACCCCGCCTCCGTGTATCAGTATCTTCGGGGCGGGGGCGGCTGCGAAGGCCTTGCAGAAGGCTTCGAGTTTTTCGGGGGACTCCGCGATGTTTCCGCCTATCTTGCTGACTGTCAGGTCTTTCATTTCAGAACCTCCTTGAATGCTTTGATAAATTTGCCGGCTTCTTTCTTGCTCAGGCAGAGGGGAGGCAGCAGCCTTATCATATTCTTTCCGGCCACGCCGGTGAAGATGTGCTTGTCGTAGAGCAGACTCTTGCGTATGGAAGCTATCTCCACATTGAAGTCCAGGCCTATCATCAGGCCGCGTCCGCGGACCTCCTTGATCCTGGGGTCGGAGGGGATGTTCTCCATCAGGTACTGTCCCACCTCGGCTGCGTTCTCCACAAGTTTCTCGCTGCTGATTACGTCCAGCACCGCAAGGGCGGCGGCCATAGCCAGGTAGTTGCCTCCGAAAGTGGTCCCGAGCATGCCCTTGACGGCCTTGAATTCGGGGGAGATGAGTATTCCTCCGCAAGGGAAACCGTTGGCGATTCCCTTGCCCATGGTGATGATGTCCGGCTTGATTCCTGCCCACTGATGGGCGAAGAACTTACCTGTGCGTCCGTATCCGCTCTGGACCTCGTCCAGGATCAGCACGGCTCCGTACTTCTTGCAGAGTTCCGAAAGGCCCTGGAAGAAGCTTTCGGAGGGCAGATGTATGCCTCCGCAGCCCTGTATGCCCTCGATTATCACTGCGGCCACGTCGCCGGCGGAGAGTTCTTTTTCCACTCCGGCAAGGTCCTCCAGATTGCAGAAACTGACCTTGTGGTGGGAGTTGAAGGGAGATACTATAGCCGGGTTGTCGGTAAGGGCCACTGCGCCGGATGTACGGCCGTGGAAGCTCTTGTGGAAGGCAATCACCCTGTCTTTCCCCGTGTGGAAGGATGCAAGCTTTACGGCATTCTCGTTGGATTCGGCCCCGCTGTTGTCCAGGAAGAGGGAGTAATCTTCATAGCCGGAGACCTCTCCCAGTTTATGGGAAAGCTCTTGCTGCAGCGGGTTCACCACGCTGTTGGAGTAGAAGCCTATCTTGTTCACCTGGTCGGTCAGGGCCTTGATGTAGCTCGGATGGGAATGACCTATGGAGATTACGGCGTGGCCGCCGTACAGGTCGAGGTATCCGGTGCCTTTGTCATCCCATATCTTGCAGCCCGAGGCCGTGGTGGGAATGACGTCGAAAAGGGAATATACGTCGAAAAGTTCCATAGATCAGAATGCTGATGCCTTCAGCTTGAGGCCGGAGTTTTCCGGTAGTCCGAATATAAGGTTCATGTTCTGCACTGCCTGCCCGGACGCGCCTTTGAGCAGGTTGTCGATAACCGAACTCACTACTAACTTATTGCCATGTTTTTCGAGGGCCACTATGCATTTGTTGGTGTTCACTACCTGCTTCAGATCGACGGGGCCGTCGCTCACGAAAGTGAAGGCGGCATCTGCATAATAATCCTTGTAGAGTGCTATGGCTTCTTCTTCGCCGAGCTGGCAGTCCATGGTAATGCTGGCGAATATACCTCTTGCGAAATCCCCGCGCATGGGGACGAAATTCAGCGATGCGCTGCAGCCGGGCTGCAACAGGCCGATATTCCTGTTGATTTCTATCAGATGCTGGTGACCGAACACTTTGTAGGTGGACAGGTTGTTGTTCCTCCAGCTGAAGTGGGTGGTGGCTCCGGGCTTGACTCCGGCACCGGTGGAACCTGTGATGGCCGTGATGCTTACCTCTCCCGAAAGCTGGCCGGCAGCGGCCATGGGGAGCAGTCCGAGCTGGATTGCGGTGGCAAAGCAGCCGGGATTGGCTATCTTGGAAGCGCCCGCAATCTTGCTGCGCTGCCATTCGGGAAGGCCATAGACATAGCCCTCGCTCTCATCCCTGAAATCCTGGGCCAGGTCAACTATCTTGAGGCCTGCGGGGCATTCGTTCGCCTCCCAGAATCCGCGGCTCTTGCCATGGGCCGAGCAGAGGAAGAGTACGTCGATGTCCGAAAGATCGAAACTGTCGGCGAAGCAGATGTCGGTATCCCCGAAAAGGCCCTCGTGGACCTCGTAGAGATGCTTTCCGGCGCTGCTCTCGGAATGCACGAAGCCCAGCTCCACATCCGGGTGGTTGACCAGGATGCGTATCAGTTCTCCGGCCGTGTATCCGGCACCGCCTATTATACCTGCCTTAATCATTTCCGAATTCCTCCTGATGTGCTCCGTAATAGACTCTCAGCGGCGTGGAAAGCAGTTTTATGAAGCCCTTGGCTTCTTCTGCCGTCCAACCCTTCTGGCTCTCGCCGTATTCTCCAAGCTTGGATGCTACCAGGTCGTCGGGGGAATCGACTCCGACGGTGGAGAAGGACCAGGGTCTGAGTTCCAGGGTAACCGTTCCGTTAACGTTCCTCTGGCTGCTCTCCAGCATGGCCTCGATGTCCCTCATCACGGGTTC
>JAILMV010000064.1 GCA_024692185.1 Bacteroidales bacterium
GGATTTGAAACTGAGGTTCGACAATATGAGTGTAGGACTTGACGCCAAGCCTCTCCTGACACAGCAGAAGCACCATACTGCGCGCCTCGGGCGCCGGGTACAGTGCTTCCAATCTGTCGGTGGCTTCGCTTATGAAGTCCCTCAGCAGCATCAGCCGTTCTCTATGATATCCGTCAGGAAATCGGTGATATCCATCCCTGCCGCACGCACCATCTTAGGCACGAGCGAAGCGCTGGTCATACCGGGAATGGTATTCACCTCCAGGAAGTAGAGCCCATCTTCGGCATAGATGTAATCCATACGCACCAGACCGGCACAATCCAGATTCTCGTAGATACGGGCGGTGGTCTCCTGGACCAGCTTCACTATATCGTCGGAAGCCTCGGCAGGGCAGACCTCGCGGCTATGGCCGTTGTACTTGGCATCATAGTCGAAATACTCGTTCTCGGTGATTATCTCGATGATGGGAAGAGTGTGCACCTCTCCGGAAGTACGGTAGGCCGCGCAAGTGAACTCACGGCCGTTGATTCCCTGCTCCACCAGCACCGTAGGCCCCTCGGAGAAGGCATAGCCCACTGCCGTGGCAACATCTGCCGGATCCTTTACCATAGTGACTCCGAAGCTGGAGCCGCCGATGGTAGGCTTCACGAACACCGGGAACTTGAGCGAAGCTGCCACCTGGCCGGAGAAGGCCTGGAGGTCGGCTCCCTTGTGCACGAAGGCATCGGGGGCGCACTTGACTATGCCGAGGTCGCGGATGTAGCTCTTGCAGGCGTACTTGTCGAAGGCGATTGCGCTGACTGCGGCGGAGCAGCTGCTGAAGGGAATGCCCATCATCTCCAGGTAACCCTGCATCTGCCCGCTCTCGCCGGGTGCGCCGTGCTGGACTATGTACACATAGTCGAACTTGACCTTCTCGCCCAACACCATTACGCTGAAGTCGGTCTTGTCCATCTCGGGACGTGCTCCTTCGGGGAAGGTCACGCGCATGGCATCCTTCTTCTTGCAGGCCACGAGCTGCCAACGCCCGAAACGGGCGAAGATCTCGTAAACATCGAACTTGTCCCCGTCGATACGGGAAGCGACGAACTCGCCGCTCCGGCAGGCAACCTCCCACTCGGAGGAATCACTGCCGTAAATTACGGCTATAGTCTTGTACTTTGCCATTTTATTCGAAATAATAATCTTCTTCTGTCTTATTTTCTGCCTGGCCCTCCTCGGTGGTCTCGATGTCGCCGCCGGTGCAGTCCAGGTTAAGGTTCACTCCCGCAGGAGCGATGAAACGGTCCCCTTCGCTGAAGAGTCCGTCCGCCAGGCACTTCTTCATCCATATACCCCAGATAGGCAGGGCCATATTGGAACCGCTACCCAGAGCGAGGGAATTGAAGTGGATCTGACGGTCCTCGCCGCCGACCCATACGCCGCAGGTAATGGAAGGAGTGTAGCCGATGAACCAACCGTCGGAGTTGTCGTTGGTGGTACCGGTCTTGCCGGCAATCTCGCCCTTGAGCCCGTAGGTGGAGCGCAGGCGGGCGCCGGTGCCGTGGTTGATGACACCTTCCATCAGGTTCACCATAAGATAGGCGGTATTCTCGCCTATGGCCTCGCGCTTGCGGTTGGTGAACTCGGAGAGCACGTTGCCCTGGCTGTCCTCGATGCGGGTCACGTACATCGGAGTGATGTACACACCCCTCGACGGCAGGGCGTTGTAGGCCGCCACCATCTCCTTTATGGAAATGTCGGCAGCACCCACGCAAAGGGCGTAAACCTCCTCCAGATGGCTGTAGATACCCATCTTATGCATCATCTCGGCCATTGCATGAGGGCCGAACTGTTTCATCAGGTAGGCGGAGATATTGTTGGAAGAATGGGTCAGGCCCCACTTGAGGGTGACGGTCTTACCTATCCATTCGTCTTTGTCGGTAGAGCGGGGGGTCCAGTCGGTGCCGTCCCCGGCGATGAAGGACTGGGGAACGTTGATGACCTTGTCGCAGGGCGACATTCCCTCCTGCATGGCGAGGGTGTAGAGGAAGGGCTTGATGGTGGAACCCACCTGACGCTTGCCCTGGCTCACGTTGTCGTACTTGAAATAACGGTAGTTCGGACCGCCCACGTAGGCCTTCATATGGCCGGTGACGGGCTCGATGGCCACCATTCCGCAGCGCAGCATGCTCTTGTACCAGAGGATGGAATCGTTCGGGGTCATCACCGTATCGATGTAGCCCTTGTTGTTCCAGGCGAAGAGGCGCATCTTCACGGGCTTGTCGAACTGGGCGAGTATCTCGGCATCGGGCACTCCGGCCTTGTGCTGCTGATAGTAGCGGTCGCTCCAGCGGCGGGCATTGCTCATCAGACGGTCCCTGGTGGCCTTGTCCACATCTCCCGCGAAGGGGGCGTTCCTCTTCCACTTGTTCTCGCGGTCGAAGGCCTTCTGCAGGTTCTTCCCGAGATGCTCGGCAACTGCCTGCTCGGCATTCTGCTGCATGCGGTAGTTGATGGTGGTATAGATGCGGAGGCCGTCCTTATCCAGGTTGTACTTCTCTCCGTCCGGTTTCTTGTTCTTGTTGAGCCAGCCGTAGAGTTCGTCGTCCCTCCAGCGCAGGGAATCCGCGGTATAATCCTCGGGATACTGGTAGTTGCTGCGCTTGGGCTTCTGGGCGTTCATGTCGCGGCGCAGGAGGTCGCGGAAGTAAGGGGCCAGGCCGGCATTGTGGTCACGCACCTGATACACCAGGTTGATGGGCAGCTGGCAGATGGAATCCGCCTCGGCCTTGGTGATGTACTTGTTCTTGGCCATGCGGCCGATCACGAAGTTGCGGCGCGAGAGGGCCTTGTCCGGATTGAGCACGGGATTGTAGCGGGTAGGCTTGTTCACCATTCCCACCAGGGTCGCAGACTCCTCCACGGTAAGTTCGGAAGGAAGCTTGTCGAAGAAGGTCTCGGAGGCCGCCCTGATGCCGTAGGCACTGCTGCCGAAGAATACGGAGTTCAGGTACATGTCCAGGATTTCATCCTTAGTATAATTGCGCTCCAGCTTTACGGCCGTGATCCATTCCTTGAGCTTGATCCACACCATTCCTACCTTGCCGACTCCGTCCTTACGGGGATAGAGGGTCGTGGCGGGCTGCTGGGTGATGGTGGAACCGCCGCCCTGGCTGCTGTCCCTGAGCAGGAGGGTCTTGACCGCTACTCGGACCAGGCCTTTGGTGTCGATGCCGGAATGCTTGCGGAAGCGGGCATCCTCGGTGGCTATTGTGGCTGCTACCAGATTGGGCGAAAGTTCATCGAAACTGACGAAAGTACGGTTCTCTATATGGAAGGTGGTAAGCACCTCCCCGCCATCGGCTATTACCTGGGTTGCAAGCTTGCTGTCGGGGTGCTCAAGTTCCTCGAAAGAGGGGATGCGTGCGAACATCCAGACGAGCAGCAGCAGGAAGGCGACCAGGGCGAAGGGAGCGGTGACCAGGATCCAAAACCATTTTATGATTTTTTTCTTTGTTTCGTCTTTCATTTTTTAATCTTCGATTAGAAATACAAAGTTAAATTTTTTTGATGACAAATTTTGAAAATTAGCCAGTTTGTGCTTTACTTTGCAGAAAATTCGAATGTTATGGAGGGAAATCTTGTTATTGTCGAGTCACCCACTAAAGCCAGGACCATCCAAAGGTTTCTTGGCCCGGGTTTCACTGTGAAAGCAAGCGAAGGGCACATCAGGGATCTGCAGGAAAAGCAGCTGAGCATAGATATAAAAGGAGGATTCACTCCCCAGTACGTAATTCCGGATAATAAGAAAAGGGTAGTTTCAGAACTTAAGAAACTCGCTTCCGAGGCAGAGATAGTCTGGCTGGCTTCCGATGAGGACCGCGAGGGAGAAGCAATCTCCTGGCACCTCAGCGAAACCCTCGGTCTGGACAAGTCCCGCACCCGCCGCATCGCCTTCCACGAAATCACGAAGGATGCCATCCTGCGTGCCATCGGGAACCCCCGCGAGGTGGATATGAACCTGGTCAACGCACAGCAGGCCCGCCGCGTGCTGGACCGTCTGGTAGGCTTCGAACTCTCCCCCATACTCTGGAAGAAAATAGGCCGCGGACTCTCCGCCGGACGCGTGCAGAGCGTGGCTCTCCGCCTGGTAGTGGACCGCGAACGCGAGATAATGGCTTTCAATCCGGAAGCATTCTACCGTGTGGAAGGCAAATTCGCCGCCGCAGGAGGAGCCGCCCTCAAGGGCGTCCTGGACACCCGCTTCAAATCCGCCGAAGAGGCCGAAGGCTTCCTTCGCGACAGCATAGGAGCCGCCTATCATGTTTCGGACGTGGAGAAGAGCGAAGGAAAGCGCTATCCCGCACCTCCCTTCACCACCTCCACCCTCCAGCAGGAAGCCTCCCGCAAGTTGCGCTTCCCCGTCAGCACCACCATGCGCCTGGCCCAGAGCCTCTACGAGAAAGGTCTCATCACCTATATGAGAACCGACTCCACCAACCTCTCCGCCCTCGCGCTCGGTACTGCCAAGAAATACATCCTGGAGAACTTCGGCGCCGAGTATGCCCATCCCAGGCAGTACAGCACCCACAGCAAAGGCGCACAGGAGGCCCACGAGGCCATCCGTCCGACCTTCATCGAACATGCCGAGGTAAGCGGATCCGCCCAGGAGAAGGCCCTCTACAACCTGATTTGGAAGCGTACGGTGGCATCGCAGATGGCAGAGGCCAGCCTGTTGAACACCACCATCCGCATCACGTCCGACAAGCGCTCCGAGCAGTACTCCGCGGAGGCCTCCGAAATAGTTTTCGACGGCTTCCTCAAAGTATATATGGAGAGCAACGACGACGAGACCAGCGAAGAAGGACTCACCGTGGTACCCGACATCCACAAGGGTGATGCATTGACTGCCAAGGAGATAATGGCCGAATGCAAGTTCACCCGCGCTCCCCAGCGCTACACCGAGGCCTCCCTCGTGAAGAAGCTGGAAGAGCTCGGAATCGGCCGTCCTTCCACCTACGCACCTACCATCACCACCCTCACCAAGACCCGCGGCTACCTGGCCTCTGGCAACAGGGACGGGGTGCGCACGGAGGTCACCAATTTCAAATTGAAAGGCAGCGAGCTCAGCTCCTCCACCAAGAAAGAAGTGGTGGGAGAAGACAAGGGCAAACTGCTCCCCCAGGACGTGGGCATGATGGTAACCGATTATCTGGTGGAGAACTTCCCCAAGATAATGGATTACAACTACACCGCCGACGTCGAAGGCCGTCTGGACAAGATAGCCGAGGGCGAAGAAGACTGGAGGGAATACCTGCAATTCTTCTACCCCAAGTTCCACGAACTGGTGGACAACAAACTCCATGACGGGCAGTACACCCACGTGGAAAGGGTTCTCGGCATCGACCCTGCCGACGGACAGCAGATAGTGGCCAAATACGGTCAGTTCGGCCCCTATGTGCAGAAGGGCGAAGGCGACGACAAGCGTTACGCCAGCCTGGACAAGACCCAGCTCATCGAGAGCATAACCCTCGCCGAAGCCATCAAGCTCCTGGCCCTGCCCAGGAACGTCGGTGAATACGAGGGCATCCCCATAATCGCCACCAAAGGCAAGTTCGGTCCCTATCTCAAGTACGGCGGCACGAACGTCACCCTTTCCAGGAAGGCCGACCCTCTGGCCATCAGCCTGGAAGAGTGCATTGAGGCCATCAAGGCTCAGAAGGATGCAGCCCCCGAGAACAACATCATCAAGGAGTTCAAGGAGGAAGACATTGCTATTATCAACGGCCGCTATGGCCCCTACATCAAGCACGAAGGCAAGAATTTCCGCATTCCCAAGAATGCCGACGCAGCCGCCCTCAGCCTCGAGGACTGCCAGAAGATAATTGCCGAAGCTCCCACGGGGACAGCCAAGCCCACTTACAGGAAGACCAGAAAAAAGTAAATGAGAAATGGGAAACTATCAGATTGACGACGTCGACAGGAGGATTCTATCCTTCCTGGTGAAGGATGCCAGGATGGCATACCTCGAAATTGCAAGGGAGTGCGGTGTATCGGGTGCCGCAATTCACCAGAGAGTACGTAAACTCGAAGCCAACGGGGTCATTACCGGCTCCCGCCTGCTGGTTAAGCCCAGCGCCCTCGGCCTCAACGTTTGCGCATTCGTGAGCATCTCCATCGCGGAGGCAAACAAATACCTCGAAGTCACGGAGTCGCTGAAGAAGATTCCCGAGGTGGTGGAATGCCATTTCGTGACGGGGTCCAGCTCCATGCTGATCAAGCTTTACTGCTTCGACAACGACCACCTTATGAGCGTGCTGCTGAACACCATCCAGAACATCCCCTACGTGCAGTCAACCGACACGATGATCTCGCTCGACGAAGCCTTCGAGCGACAGGTCTGGGTGAAAGATTACAAGACTACCAGCTTCAGATAAGGAAACCGGCCAAGGAGAGATCCTCCGGAGTCGTGAGCTTTATATTGTTCCTCTCTCCCTCGATGAAGGAGAGGGGAACGCCGTATTTGGCGGCCACTGACGCATCGTCGGTGAAGGAAGTGTCGTAAGGAAGCCCGTAGGCGGCCTTCAAATCCTCGGAACGGAAGATCTGGGGGGTCTGTGCGGCATAGACCCTGCTGCGGTCGGGATCGGGCTCTCCCGTGGCCACTATGCGGCCGGAAGCATCCTTGCAGAGGCTCTTCAGGGTGTCGGTGACAGGCAGCACCGGGATCAGCGCGCGGCAATTCTCCATCTCGGCGAACATACGGCGGATGAGCTCCCCGGAAACCAGGGGCCGCACTCCGTCGTGCACAGCTACCAGTGCTCCCTCGGGCACTTTGGCCAAGGCATTCTTGACACTGTGGAAACGGGTGATTCCGCCCTTGACTATTATCTGCGGAACATCCAGCGAATACTGTATGCAGAGATCCTCCCAGCACCCTATATGGCTGGCAGGAAGCACAGTAACAACGTTCAGCTCGGGACAGGCCTTCACGAAGGCCAGTATGCTGCGCATCAGCACGGGAAGGCCGTCCAGCAGCAGGAACTGCTTGGGCTCTGCCGATTTCATTCGGCTGCCGCTCCCGCCGGCGGTGAAGATTACGTATTTTTTTCTGTCCATATAGTCGAAAGCTGATGGCAAAATTAACTAAATTTCTTATATTTGTTAGTCTTATCATATCAAGTTAGCAAATGGCATTTTCTTTTTTGAATCAAGAGCTGGCAATCGACCTCGGAACAGCCAACACCGTCATCTACCAGAATGACGAAATAGTGCTGGACGAGCCGAGTATCGTTGCCATCGACAACAATACCAACAAATGTATCGCCATCGGTCAGAAGGCCAAGCTGATGCAGGAGCGTACCAACCCCGGCATCAAGACCATCAGGCCCCTGCGTGACGGTGTGATCGCGGACTTCAACGCCGCAGAGATGATGATCCGCGGCTTCATCAAGCAGGTGAACAGCAAGCGCCATTCCCTCTTCACCCCCAACCTGAAGGTGGTGGTGGGCATCCCTTCCGGATCTACCGAAGTCGAGATCCGTGCCGTGCGTGACTCTTCCGAGCATGCCGGCGGCCGCGACGTGTACCTGATCCACGAGCCCATGGCCTCCGCCCTGGGAATCGGCCTCGAGGTGCTCGCACCTAAGGGAAGCATGGTAGTGGACATAGGCGGCGGTACCACCGAGATCGCAGTCATCTCCCTCGGCGGCCTGGTAATCCAGGACAGCATCCGTACTGCGGGAGATGTCTTCACCTCCGACATCCAGTACTACCTGCGCCAGCAGCACAACATCAAGGTCGGTGAAATCACCGCCGAAAAGATAAAGATTGCCGTGGGAGCCGTGATCCCCGACCTCGACGAGGCACCGGATCCCTACATCGTGCGCGGACCTAACCTCATGACCGCCCACCCCGTGGAGGCCACCATCACCCACGACGAGATTGCCCACTGCCTGGACAAGTCCATCGCCAAGATAGAGACCTCCATCCTGCACGTGCTCGAGCTGACTCCTCCGGAGCTCTACTCCGACATCGTGGAGAACGGCATCTTCCTCTCCGGCGGCGGCGCCCTGCTGCGCGGTCTGGACAAGCGCCTGACCGACAAGGTGAACATCCCCTTCCACGTTGCGGAGGATCCTCTGCATGCCGTGGGGCGCGGTACCTGCATGGCCCTCAAGAACACCGAGAATTATCCCTTCCTGATGAGATAGCGTATGGCAGGCCGGAAGCCATACGGACAAGTTTGGAGCGCGGCAGTCTTCCTGATTCTGGAGATTGCCGCTATCCTTATGTTGAGCAATACCGGCACCCTGCAGGATATCTGGATCAGCCGCGCATCCCACCGCGTGCATGCCCTAATCTGGGGCACGGGCGAGAAGGTGCGCAACTACTTCACCCTCGGAGAGCAGAACAGGGCCCTGGCGGCCAAGAACATGGAGCTGGTCAAGACCATCCACGTGCTCGGCCAAAGGAACCTCTCCTACGAGAAAGGCCATATCTACGACACCCTGACGGGCAATTTCCGCATGACCCCCGCCACCATCGTAAAGCTCAGCCGCAACTCCCAGCACAACTACATCATCCTCGACAAAGGTTCGGAAGATGGCATCAAGCCCCAGACCGGAATTGTGACCACCAACGGCGTGGTAGGCCTGATCAACAGCGTCGGGAAGAATTTCTCGTACGGCATCACCCTGATGAACGCCAGGATGAGCGTCAGCGCCAGGATAGGCATGACGGGCATGGTAGGCCCTCTGGAATGGGACGGCAAGAGCACCGACGGTGCAATTATGCGCGGACTCCCCCTGCACCACGAGATCGCTCCGGGGGATACCGTGTGGACCAGCGGCTATTCCAGCATGTTCCCTCCTGACATCCCCATAGGAATCACCGGGAAGAACAGGATGGTAGATGGCAGCACCAACGAGGTCAGCGTCCGCCTCTTCCAGGACTTCTCCGCCCTGCGCTACGTGATTATCACCGAGAACCTGGACCGCGGAAGCATAGAGGCAATAGAAAAGGAGGCAGTGAAATGAAGACCCGCTACATTGTGACCTACATCATACTGATGGCCCTGCAGGTCATCTTCGGGGGGCTGCTGAACCTCTCGCAGTATGTAGTGGTCTGCTTCCTCCCGGTAATGATAATGAGCCTGCCCATCACCTACAGCACGCCCAAGGTGCTGCTGATTGCCTTCGTGACCAGCCTGGTGGTGGACTTCTTTACCAACGGCGTGCTGGGGCTCAGCACGATTGCCTTGCTGCCGGTGGCACTTACACGCAATTTCACTATCCAGCTGGTGTTCGGCAGCGAACTCCTCTCCCGCAAGGAGGACATCTCCATACATAAGCAGGGAGCAGGAAAGGTGCTGCTCTCGATACTGCTTTCCACAAGCCTTTATTTCCTGGTCTTCGTGCCCGTCGATTGCGCGGGGACCCGTCCTCTCTCCTTCGTAACTCTGCGGATACTGATTTCCGTAGCCATAAGCACTGCAGTTTCATATTACGTTGCAGGGGTGCTGTCCCCGAGGGAGGCTGACAGATGGAACTGAAACGCGGGCACAGACTCATAATCGGGCTCTGGGTGGTGATCTTCATCCTGCTCGCCCGGCTATTCTACATCCAGATAATAGACGACTCCTACAAGAGGGATGCGGCCAACAATTCCATGGTCTATCATACCATCTACCCTCCCCGCGGCATCATCTACGACCGCAATGGAGAGGTGCTGGTGGGCAACCGGGTCTGCTACGACATCCTGGTGACCCCGCGCGAGGTGAGCGAGTTCGACACCCTGGCGCTGGCCTCCGCCCTGGACCTGGATACCCTCTGGATAAGGGAGCAGATGGCCTATTACAAGAAGTACCGCTCCCGCATCGGATGGAGGACCCTGCCCTTCGTGAAGCAGGTTAGCATGGAGAAATATATGCGCTTTGCCGAGCGGGCCTTCGATTTCCCGGGCTTCCGCGGGCAGGTGCGTACCGTGCGCGAGTATCCCTTCAACGCCGGCGGCAACCTGCTGGGCTATGTGTCGGAGGTGAACGAGCGCGACATAGAGAAGAACCCCGAGGTTTACAAGAGCGGGGACTACATAGGAAAGACCGGACTGGAAAGGGCCAGGGAGGCCGATCTGAGGGGAGAGAAGGGCTACCACATCTTCCTGCGCGACTCCCGCAACAAGCTCCAGGATTCCTACAAGGACGGGCTCTACGACAAGGAAGCCGTGCCCGGCAAGGACGTGGTGACCACCATCGACGCGCATCTGCAGCAATACGGGCAGGAGCTGATGAAGGGGAAGAAGGGCAGCCTGATTGCGCTGGAGCCATCTACCGGCGAGATACTGGCCATGGTATCGAGCCCCTGCATCGACGTTGACGTGCTTTCGGACATGGGCGGCAACTACGCCCGGCTGGCAGCCGACCCGGGGCGGCCTATGTTCAACCGCACTGTGCAGGCCTCCTATCCTCCCGGTTCGGTATTCAAGCTGGTGAACGGCCTGATTGGCCTGCAGGAGGGAGTGCTGGAGCCCTGGTATCAATATCCCTGCAACAAGGGCTACTACTACACCAAGACCCGCAAGCTGGGCTGCCATGCCCACCGCAGCCCCCTGACCCTCAACGAGGCGGTGATGATGAGCTGCAATGCCTACTTCTGCTATGTGCTCAAGAACCTGCTGGAAAATAACAAATACGAGTCCGTGAGCCAGGCCTTCGACAAGTGGAGGGAGTATGTGCTGAGCTTCGGTTTCGGGCAGAAGCTGGGGAGCGATTTCCCCTCCGAGCTGGGCGGCAACATCCCCACATCCAAGCTCTACGACAAACGCTACGGCCGCGGACACTGGCGCAGCTCGAACGTGGTTTCCCTTTCCATCGGCCAGGGCGAAATCGGGGCCACACCGCTGCAGATTGCCAATCTCGCGGCCATAATGGCCAACCGCGGCTACTACTACATCCCCCATATAGTCAAGGATTCGGAGAACCTTAAGATAGAAGACAAATACCGTGAGAGGCACTACACCATGGTGGACACCTCGCAGTTCTCGAAGGTTATCGGAGGGATGTGGATGGCGGTGAATGGCGGGCCTGGAGCAGGCGGAACCGCCGGGATGGCCGCAGTGCCCGGCCTGGACATCTGCGGAAAGACGGGAACGGCCCAGAACCCCCATGGGGCGGACAACTCCGTCTTCATCTGCTTCGCACCCCGCGAGAACCCCAGGATCGCGGTCGTGGGATATATAGAGAATGCCGGCTGGGGAGGATCCTGGGCATGCCCGCTGGCCTCTCTGCTGATAGAAAAATATCTGCTCGGGGAGACTACCCGTCCCGAGCTGGAAAAACGAATGATGAATACCGTATTCAATGTTGCAGGGAACTGACAGAGGTTTGCGTAGTTCGGTAGATTGGACCCTCATCTTCATCTACCTGCTGCTGGTCTTCATAGGCTGGCTGAACATCTATGCGTCCATCCATACCCCCGATATGGGCTCGCCCTTCAGCTTTTCGCTGCGCAGCGGGAAGCAGCTGGTGTGGATACTGACCGCCTTCGTGCTGGCGGCGATAGTGCTCTTTGCAGTGAGTCCGAGGCTCTGGGAAGTGCTGGCCACGCCGGGCTATCTGATAGTGGTGTTCCTGCTGATCGCGGTCATATTCCTGGGAGCGGAGCACAAGGGTTCGCATTCCTGGTTCTCCGTAGGCCCCATCAGTTTCCAGCCGGCGGAGATCTCCAAGATAACTACCTCCCTGCTGCTGGCGGCCATAATGAGCCGGCAGGGCTTCTCCTTCAAGAAGAGGAGGGATTTCTGGACGGTGGTGGGCGTGCTCGGGCTGCCCATGCTGATAATTCTGGCTGAGAACGAGACGGGTTCCGCCCTGGTGTACGTGGGGATGCTCTTCGTGCTTTACCGCGAGGGCCTGCCGGGCGTGCTGATAGGCCTGCTCGGACTGGCGATAGCGCTGTTCATACTTACTTTGAAGACCTCGGTGACGGTGTCGTTGATAGTGCTGGCGGTGATAGCCCTGATCTACCTCTGGTATGCCCTCAGGCACAGCCGTCCGCTGTCGCGGGAAAGGCGGTTTTCGATGAGGATGCTGGCGCTCTCCTGCGTGCTCTTTGCCGGGCTCATCTTCTCGACCGATTTCGCGTTCAACAAGGTGCTGCAGGACCATCAGCGCCTGCGTATCGAGGTGCTGCTGGGGATGAAGGACGACCCGTCCGGAGTGGGCTACAACGTGCGCCAGTCCATGATTGCCATAGGTTCCGGAGGCTTTTTCGGGAAGGGATTTACCAACGGAACGCAGAATACCGGCGGCTTCGTGCCGGAGCAGAGCACGGACTTCATCTTCTGCACGGTGGGAGAGGAGTGGGGCTTCTTCGGCTGCCTG
>JAILMV010000068.1 GCA_024692185.1 Bacteroidales bacterium
CTCTTTTCGCTGATACTTCTCGTCATCCGTCCCCTGGACCGGAAGAATCGTTTCCACGACTGGTGCGGAAGGGTGTTCGGAGGCAAGGCAGGCATAGTCTGGACGGTCCTGCTCGGCGTACTGTTCTACGCAGCCGAACAGTTTATGATTCAGGATCCGCGGCCGGAAAGCCTGGACGGACTCTATAATCTCTACAAGCCATTCTTCTACTTGGTCCCGTTCCTCATGGGCTACTTCATCTTCGCCAACGACAGCGTCCAGAATGCACTTGGCCGCGTTTGGGCGCCGCTTCTCGGCTGCGCCGTAGCGATCGGCGGAGTATTGGTCGGAAGCTGCTTCGGGCAGGACAACACCTCCCCTGAATATCTGGGAAGCCCCCTGAACTGCCTCTACGGCTGGCTGGCCTGCCTTGCGATGATGGGCTGGTTCCAGGCGAAATTCGACCGCAGCGGAAGATTCGCAGGCTATATGACCCGCTCCAGTTTCGGCTTCTACATAGTCCATTACCTGGTGATAGCCAGCCTGGGCTATATGATGAAAATATATACCCAGCTGCCTCCTGCAGCGATGTATACCATACTCACCCTCGCAGTATTCACTCTGACTCCGCTCTTGAACGAGATAATCGGACGTATCCCCTTCGTCCGCTGGGCGGTGCTCGGGAAATCCAAGAAACACTAGTGTCCATATGAAGAGAATCATTATCTCCCTCCTTGCATTGGCAGCCCTGCTGCCGGCGCAGATCTCGCAGGCCCAGGACCTGCCCCGTTTCAAAAAAATAGTACGCCAGCTCAGCAGCGCCAGATACCAGGGCCGCGGCTACGCCAAAGACGGCGTCCGCAAAGCCGGCAAATACATCTACCGCCAGTTCAGCAAGGCCGGAGCGGACGAAGTCATCTACCAGCCCTTCACCCTCGACATCAACACCTTCCCGGGCAAGATGTCCCTGTCCGTGGACGGCCGCGAGCTCGAAGCCGGAATCGATTTCTCCATGAGGGAATACTCCCCCGGAGTGCAGGGAGAATTCGCCCTCTACCATATAGACACCCTCAATTTCGATCAGGAAAAGATTGCCGCCGACCTGCAGAAGCCCGAAAATGCCGGCTGCATGGTGGTCTGCGACTTCCTCTACAGCTACAAGCATTCCAAGTTCTTCCGCGAACTGCAGAAAGAAGGACTCTACCCTAATACCGGTCTTATCTTCACCTGGGCGGCGCCCCTCAAGTTCTACAAGGCCTACGGCGAGAAAGTCATAGACAAGCCCATAATCTGGGTGACGCCCGAATCCGTGGAAGGAGCCAAGAGCGTGAAGGCCGACATCGAAAACGAATTCCTGAAGGGCTACGAGACCGAAAACGTGATTGCGAAGGTGAATGGACGCAGGCACGACGGATGCTATGTCTTTACCGCTCACTACGACCATCTGGGGAACCTGGGGAAGAAAGTCTATTACCCAGGGGCTAACGACAACGCCTCCGGAACGGCCACCATACTCACCCTGGCAGAGTACTACGCCAAGAACCAGCCCGAATACGACATGTATTTCCTGGCTTTTTCCGGCGAAGATGCCAACCTGCGCGGCTCCACCTTCTTCGTGAACAATCCGATCTTCCCCCTGGAGCAGATCCGCTTCCTTTTCAATATAGATATGATCGGGGACGACAATCCCGCAATCTACTGCGAGATGAGCGACAACGGTGCGGCCGAGTTCCCTAATTTCGAGGCAATCAACAAGGAGCAGGGCCTGTTCACGGCCATAGACCGTGCGCCTCTGGCAGCCAACAGCGACCACTATCCCTTCGCGGAGCGCGGTATCCCTTGCATCTTCCTGATGAATGAAAACGGCTCGGCTTTCAAGCACTACCACACGCCGAACGACAACTTCCGGACCGTGAAATCCGGAAGTTACGTCCCAGTATTCAAATTGATAAGCAGCTTTATCGACTCTTCGAGCAGAAACGCAGAGCCGACCAGATAAGCATAGGGCCCAATCCGCTGTAGAAAGAGGCAGTGAATTCTGCAGGTATTCCGGGGATGAACTTCAGGGCCATTCCCAGGCACATCATAACTCGTCTTCTCCGGCTGGGCGGCTATGCGGGCCGAGTACTTGTCCACTATCTTGCGGAACATGAAGAAGAAGCCGGCGAGCACCGCCGCAGTGATGAGCAAGAGCCACCACAGCTCCGCCGAAGGCATTGCCGCATATGCGCTCAAGCCCTTTATCGTAATAATAATGCCCGGCACGCCCCAGATAAGGGCGGCTATATAATATAGGATTTTCCTTTTCATACGCTGATAATCGATCTTTGAAGATGCAAAGATAATTATTTAGCGTATGAATCTGACAGACTACTAATAGTATTCTATCTCCCTGTTGACGGTCGAAGTGAAGTGCTCACCGTGCTGGAAGGCAGGTTCGGTAGTTTCGTTGCGCTGGATCCAGTTGCCGTGACTGTCGTAGAAATACTTGCCATAGTAGTCGTTATACACCTGGTCGGCAGCGAAATAAGCACGCTCGAAGCGGATATCGTCTCCATTGCTGTCATAGCTGTAGTTGCCCCAGAACATGGCCACCATTCCTTGAGCCTTGGGCTCGGACATGGTTGCGGGGAGGAGCAGCCTGGGATGGCTGAGGAAAGTCCAGGTCTTAGCCCCTCCGTCGACGCTAAGTTCCGCAGGATTACCCTTGTCATCGTACTTCACCGCAACCTCGCTCTCGGCGCAGGAGACGGGCAGACCGTTCTCGTAGGCTATATGATACACGGAGACATCAGGGGCGCTGCCATCCTGGTTGCGGCAGTATGTATCCGTAATGACCAGATTACCGTCGGGCTGGAAAGCGAAAACTATATCCTCCCGTTCGTAGTAGAATGGAGAATTGTCCAGATAGTGAATGGCAGAGAGGTCCTTCCATATGGACAAAGGGAAGTTCTTCCCGCTCACCCAGCCCTCCTGGAATTCTATCCAGTGGTATGCGTTGGTAGCGACCAGCTTGCCTGTATTGCCATATTCGTAGGTAAAGGTACGGCCACCCTCGGCGTCGCTGCCGTAGCTCTGTTCGGATTTCACGCGACGGCCCTGCGCATCGTAGCTGTGTACCCATCTGACCTCCATATAATTGTCGGTGGTGTTGTAGTACTCTTCCTTTACCAGATGACCGGCCTCGTCGTAATAATACTTGTCGTATGTAGTATAAGTGCTGACGTACCAACTCTTCACCGGGCCGCGGAGGCCGGCCTTTTCGCGGTCGGTGCGTTCATAGTAGGGCTTGCTGAACCAACTCTCGTCGGGCAGCGCACCGGCATAGAGGCACTGTTCCACCTTTAACACTTCGCTGTTCTTCCCGCCGTGGATGGTAATTTCCGCTTCCCGGGCAGATGCAGTGCTGTTTTCGCTGACGATTATATTTACCACGCCCAGACCCGTGCCGGATGCAGGTTCGGCCTCGCACCAGTCAGCAGAAGACTCGATGCTCCAGTCCGCATCCTTTTCGTCGAGGATGACGGTGAAACGTATGGCTACGGTATCCTTGCCGGCGGACAGCTCATAAAGGGCTTTTCCGTCAATCATATGGATTTCGGTTTTATCCTTGGTATTGTTTCCACCTCCGGAATTGCCGGAATCGTCGGAATCCAGGGGCTCGCAAGCGAAAAAGAGAGCTGCTGCGGCGAGAATGGACAAGAATCTGTAAGTGCTTCTCATAATGTAGTTGTTAAGGTGTAACGGCCTTAAAGATACTCCATTATAAGAACACAACAACTAACAAATCGACAAAAGCTATTTGTCGAAACGAATAATTCTTTGATTGCTGAAATACTAAAGCTGGCTATCGCGCAGAGAGAAGGTATCTCCCTGCTCTATATCGCCTGTGTCGATACCCTTCTTCAACCATTTCATACGCTGGGCTGCAGTACCGTGGGTGAAGGATTCCTCGACGGCATAACCCTGGGCTTTCTTCTGCAGATAATCGTCACCGATCACCGATGCGCAGCGGATGGCTTCCTCCAGGTCACCTTTTTCGAGGGAGCCGAAGCTGGCTTTCTCGTAATGGGCCCAGACACCTGCAAAGAAATCCGCCTGGAGCTCGATACGGACGCTCATACGGTTGGAGTCGGTCTTGTTCATACGGGCCATCTGCTGATGCGCCTGCCCGAGTATGCCGAGCACATTCTGCACGTGATGACCGACCTCGTGGGCAATTACGTAGGCATAGGCGAAGTCGCCATCCGCCCCGAGCTGTTTCTTCATGGAAGAGAAGAAACTGAGGTCGATATAAAGCTTCTGGTCGGAGGAGCAGTAGAAGGGCCCCATGGCTGCCTGGCCCGTGCCGCAGGCAGTAGCCGTGGCGTCGGTATAGAGCACGAGGGTGGGATTGCGGTATGCGCCCAGGCCCTTAGCCTTGAAATATGCGCTCCACACATCCTCCGTGCTGGCTAGTATCTGTCGGGAGAATTTTGCGAGGGCCTCTTCTTCGGCCGTGAACTCGCGGGTCATCTCTGTGGTCTGGCCGCCGATTCCGCCGGAGTTGGATACATTCTGGACCACATCTCCGAGATCCCCGCCCATCAGAAGAGTGATAATTCCTACAATGAGAACTCCGCCCAGCCCCAGGCCGGTAGCGGTGCCTCCGCTCATACGGCGGCGGTCTTCGACATTGCTGCTTTCGCGGCGTCCATCCAGTTTCATATCCGATTAAATTGGTTATCGGATGTAAAGTTATGAATTTTCCGCGACTTCGAATACATTATCTATCGTGAGATAGATGTGGTAGAAGGCCTCGTCGCCCAATTTGGAATAACGGCCTACCAGGGCCCGGACGGAGGTCATCATATAACTCTTCTCGGCGGCCCATTCCGCGTAGGAAGAGGGTTTGAGCCCATCTTTGGAGGCCGCAAAGTTCAGGAAGGCAGCCTCCAGTCCGGCGGAGTCCAGGTAGCGCTCCAGCACGGGGAAACTGTCGATTTTCTGCAGCTGGGCCTTGTGGGTATCGAACCAGTAGGAGGCGAAACGCATTGCGGTAGCCTTCTTGTTGCAGGCCATATAGAAATCGGAGGCCCGGGTGGTGTCGATGGGCACGAAGATGTCCGGGATGATTCCGCCTCCGCCATAGACCGTACGGCCGCCGACGGTGTGGAAGGCTTCGCTCTTGTCCACCTTCACGCTATCCGCATTGAGCATCTCCCCGTCACGGTAACGGTAGTAGAGATCGTAGGCATAATCCTCGCTGCTGGTGTAGGGTTTCTGTATGCAGCGCCCGGAAGGTGTGTGATAACGGGCCACGGTTATGCGGAGTCCGCTGCCGTCATTGAAGTAGAGAGGCTCCTGCACCAGGCCCTTTCCGAAAGAACGGCGGCCGATGATGGTACCGCGGTCGTTATCCTGGATGGCACCGGCGAATATCTCGCTGGAAGATGCGGAATTCTCGTTGATGAGCACGTCCAGAGCGATGTCCTGCAGTGCTCCCTTACCGGAAGCTGCGTAGTCCTGACGCTTGCGTGCGCGACCCTCCAGATAAACTATGAGGGCATCCTTGGGGAGGAACATATCTGCCAGGTAGAGGGACTGGTCGAAGAATCCGCCGCCATTGTCGCGGAGGTCGAAGATCAGGCGCTTCATGCCCTGGGAGAGCAGTTTCTCGGAAGCCAGCGCAACCTCCTGATAGGTGGTGCGGGCGAACTTCCCGAGGCGGAGATAGCCGGTGGTGTCGTTCACCATAAAGGCTGCGTCCACGCTGTTCACGGGAATCTTTCCGCGGGTAATCTCGAAGGGCACCTTCTCCCCTTCCCTGAGCACGGTCAGATGCACTTTCGAGCCCGACGGGCCGCGCATCCTGCGCACCATGCTGTCCTGCGGATATTTGACTCCGGCAATGTCCTTATCGTCCACCCGGAGTATGCGATCCCCCGGCTGGAGGCCTATCTTTTCGGACGGGCCTCCGGGGATTACTTCAAGTACTATGGCCGTGTCGTTGGGCACGTTAAACTGAATGCCTATGCCGTCGAAATTGCCGGCAAGCTCGGTTTCGGATTCTTCCAGTATTGCCGGGGGCATATATACGGAATGCGGGTCCAGGGCCCCCAGGGCGGCAGAAATCGCAGCATCCGTGACTCCTTTGCGGTTCACGGTATCCACGTAGTTCTCGTCCAAGGTCTGCAGGACCAGATTCAATTTACGCCAATCCCTGAGTTCGGTACGCATCAGACGGCGGTTCTCACCGGCCTTCTGTATGGTAATGACCGACAGGGCGCCCACCAGGACGCCCAGCAGGGCAATCAATACGGAAGAATACTTTCTCATTCAGCTTCAACTTTTTCCACTTCGATTCCGGCACGCTTGAGGAGCTGGATGCCGTCGTCGAGACGGTATTCCTCGCTATAGACGACCCTCTTTATGCCTGCCTGGATAATCAGCTTGGAGCATTCTATGCAGGGAGATGCTGTCACGTAGAGGGTGGCACCTTCCGAAGAATTGCCGGACTTTGCCACCTTGGTAATGGCGTTCGCCTCTGCGTGGAGCACATAAGGTTTTGTAACATTGTTCTCCTCGCAATCGTTCTCGAAGCCGGAAGGGGTGCCGTTGTAACCATCTGAGATGATCATCTTGTCCTTGACGATGAGGGCCCCTACCTGCCTGCGCTTGCAGTAGGAATTGGTAGCCCAGATCTTGGCCATCCGGATGTACTTTTCGTCGAATTTGTTCATTATTTGTTTCTCTGATACAGATATCGCTTGATACTCTTCTTAGGGGTACGTTCGAAGTCCTCCGGCATCAGTTCTATCTTGCGGAGCTGGGCGTAAGCGGGCAGCAGCTTGTTGAACTCAGGAAGGCTGCCTACCAGGCGTTCTTCCAGCTGGTCGTGGTTCAGGCCGTCATTCTCGCCTTGCTGATAGTCCGGGAAGATAAGGGCGGTAAGGCCGCCTCCATCCTCGATTACCAGGGAATCCACGACATAGGATGCGTTGTTGATGACCGCTTCCAGTTCCTCGGGATAGACGTTCTGACCGTTAGCGCCAAGGATCATGCACTTGGAACGGCCACGCAGGTACAGATATCCGTCGGTATCCAGCACGCCCATATCTCCCGTCTTGAACCAGCCATCGTTGGTGAAGCATTTCTTGGTCTCCTCGCGGTTCTTGTAGTAGCCGAGGAACACGTTGCCACCTTTGATCTGGACCTCGCCGGGGATCTTGTGGGGATTGGAGGAATCGATGCGGATTTCGCAGCCGGGGATGGCCTTTCCGCAGGAGCCCTTGCGGGTACGGAACCACTTTTCGTAGGTGATGATAGGGCCGCATTCGGTCATGCCGTAACCTACGGTGAAAGGGAAGTGTATCTTGCGCAGGAAGGCTTCTACCTCGGGATTGAAGGCTGCTCCGCCGAGGATGACCTCCTCGAAACGGCCGCCGAAGGCAGCGATGAGGCCGTCGCGTATCTTCTTCTGGATGGCCTGGGCCAGCAGAGGAACGTACATCATAGGACGGGTACGGTCGGCAATGGGCTTGAGCTGGGTCTTGTAGACCTTCTCCATGATGAGAGGCACGGCGATGATGATGTCGGGGTGTATCTCCTGGAAGGCCTTCATTATGATCTTGGGGCTGGGCACGCGGGTAAGGAAGTGCACGTGGCAGCCTAGTACCATCTCGTATATGAGCTCGAACATCAGGCCGTACATATGGGCGGAAGGCAGCATTGCCACCACTTCCGAAGCACAGGACATCTGAGGCTCGGCGAAATATGCAAGGTTGATGTTGGTATAAAGCGAACGGTAAGGAATCATCACGCCCTTGGAGAATCCGGATGTGCCGGATGTGTAGTTGATGAGCGCGAGTTCCTCGGGACTATCCTCGTAGTAATTGATATCCGAGGGCTTGAAGCCATCGGGATACTTCTCGTTGAAAGTCTTGGTGATGTTGTCGCGTACTGCCGTCAGCGATTCGCTGCGGGAATAGAGATAGTTGAAGTTGTTCATAAGCACCACGACTTCGAGTCCGGGCATCTCATTCTCGGTAAGACCTTCCCACTCGGTTTCCCCTACAAAGAGGACCTTGGATTCGGAATGGTTCACCAGATAATGGACGTTTGCCGACTTGAATTCGTGGAGGATGGGCACGGGAACGGCTCCATAGGTCAATGCTGCAAGGAAGCAGACACCCCAGTTAGCCTGATTGCGGGAGCAAAGGGCGACTTTGTCCCCCTTCTTCAAGCCGCACTGCTCGAAGCAGATGTGCAGCATCGCAATCCTCTCGGCCACCTCTCGGTAGGTAAGCGTACGGCCCTGATAGTTGGACAGGGCTTCGCGGTCCCAATGCTCCTTGAAACTCTTCTCAAAGAGCTTGTTTACGGACTTGTACTCTAATTCAGTTGACATTAGTGATTATATTTTTATTGCCAGCCACAAGGCTGAGTTTTTCATATTCAAAGTAAAACTTTGACTTAGCGGGAAAATGACGAGCCGTATTTTTCCTGCAAGCATCAAGCCAAGACGAAAGATCTTCGACAGAACCTAGCGCAGTCCAGTGTCCGAGACTTACGCAGCAGCTTTCGTCGGCTATGCGGAAGGCATCCCCGAACAAGGCAGGGATGAACCCAGGATAGGGATTTGCCTCGGGAGCTGCAGCTGAGCCGCGCTTGCGATGGGCACTGCGGAAAAGCACCACGTCGTGCCCCTCCCAGCAGATCCTGGCCACTTCCTTGATATCCTGTTCCGCCATCCATACCTCCGGGTGCTTGCCGCAGCTTTTTTTCAGGGCGGCCAGCCTGCCTTTATGGCGGGAGAGGTCTGCTCGCACGTCCAGACACTCCTTCCAGGCCTCGTAATAAGTTTTGCAGTCCTTCAGGGGAAGGCAGATGGCAAGGTCCAGGGTGTCGGGGGCCACGGCAGAAAGCTTCATCTCCCCGGCGGGAAGGGCGGAAATCATCTCCGCGAGATATTTCTTCTTTCCCTCGGTATAAGGGTGGAGCACCATCCCCTCTCCGGATTCTCCGTCCAGGTCCAGCACTGTCCACTGCGCCGCTCCGGAAACGAAGCGTACCAGCTCCTTGCGGGAGAAGAAATCCTTCAGAGTATTCCTGGGCAACCAACGGGATGCACTCTCATTCTTGAGAAGGATACGGGCGGAACCGTCTCCGGGGATGGACAGGGCCTCCCGGAATCCGGGGGCATCGAGAATGGAGGTTCCGGATTCTATATGTCTCCAGGCTTCGTCGATGGCAGGACGGGAAGTGCTCAGCAGCACGGCAGCGCGCTTGGGCATGTGATTGCCGGTATAAAGGGCGTGCAAGCCGGCTTCTTCCGCTTGGGAAAGAAGCTTGCGCACGGCCTGGGAAGTGTCGGCATCGGCCCGGCCGGCATCGATGGCCAGTAGAGGTACCAGGGATGAGCTGTAATCATAGGAGAGGATGATTTCGGCATCCTCCAGGCGGCCGTAATCTATGCTGCGGAAGACGGAAGTGCTGTCGAGAAGGAATTCCAGGGCATTGCCGCAATGCGGGAAATGCATAACTGCAAGCGAGCGCGAAGGTACAGAGCGCATCAAAGGGGCTATGTCCCCGGAAACACTCCCGGAACAGGCCCAAAACAGGAAATAAGACAAAGCTATTGCAACAATCCTTCTCATCATATACACGTCCAGCTTACAAAGATAAGTGTTTTTATTATATTTGTCCGAAGTATAAAACACAGTAGCAATGAAAAAAATCTGTTATCTGATGATTGTCCTGTGCTGCATTTCCGTCGTGGATCTTGATGCAGCCAAGAAAAAAGCGAAGCATGTAATAATGATCGGAATTGACGGCTGGGCAGCCGAAGGTCTCCGCCAGGCCGATCCCGAAGACATTCCGAACATAAAGGATCTGATGGACCACGGCAGCTGGACGCTTGCAAAGCGCTCGGTAATGCCCTCCGCTTCTGCAATAAACTGGGCTTCCATGTTCAACGGACTGCCCACGGAGATGCACGGATTCGACAAGTGGAACTCCACTAAGGGTACCATCCCTTCCACTGCCGACAACGGCCGGGGAATCCCTCCCACCATCTACACCATCATCAGGGAACAGCGTCCTGAAGCAGAAACCGGAATCATATACGACTGGAACGGCGTGGGTGCCGTATGCGACAAGGAAGCCGCGTCCTACGAGTATTTCATAAAGACCTACAAAGGCACCGAGGTCATTGTCTCCGTGGAAGAGTACACAAAGCTGGGCGTCGAATACATCAAGGAAAAGAAGCCCTTCTTCTTCACCTTCTACTATGGACTGCTGGACAATACCGGGCACAATTACGGCTGGTACAGTCCCGAATACATGGCTGTCCAGAAGAGTCTGGACAAGGGTATAGGTATGCTCATCCAGGCCCTTAAGGATGCCGGCATTTATGAAGATAGCGTGATTATTGTTTCCGCAGACCACGGCGGCAAGGGCAAGGGTCACGGGAAGTTTACCCTCGAGGAACTTGAAACCCCCTTCATAGTATTCGGAAAGAAGATCAAGCAGGGCTACGAGATTTCCCTACCGATGATGCAATACGACACGCCTGCCATAATCGCCGACATCCTGGGAATCAATATTCCGGAAGGCTGGCGGGGCCGCGCGTTCAAAGAAATATACAAGTAAACTATTTACCGAAGGCCGCAGGAGCTACTCCAAAGTAGTCCTTGAAAGCGCTGGAGAAATATGAAGCGGAGGAGAAACCACAATCCTTCGCAATTTCACTGATGCTGCGATTGCCGTCTTTCAGCATTCCGGCAGCAAGTTCCATCCTCATCTTCTTGATCACATCGGAGGGAGAAGGGCTGTTTTCCGCTTTAAGCTTGCGGTTAAGATGCACCCGGCTCATGCCCAGAGCGGCAGCCACGTCTTCCACTCCGAATTCAGCATTGGTATAGTTGTTCTCGATAATCTTATAGACGTGCTCGTAGAAGCTGCCCGAAAGAGGCTCGGTAACCTCCGGTTTCGTAGCCGGAGCAGCCTCAGAAGGCTTCGGAGCAGGTTTAGGGGTAGGTTTAACAGCGCTGGTTTCAGGCTTTATTACTTCCGATTTCGTAACTTCAGGCTGCGGAACGGCAATTTCGCTTTCTGGAGCTTTTTCCGCCTTTTTCCGCCTGAAAAAGCAGAAAATCAACAGAGCAAGCAACAAAACTGTTACAACTACGGAGTACCAGGGGAAGTCCTGGCGGACGGGCTCTGATTCCTGGACTTCAGGAAGCTGAACCTCCTCGCTCGCAACGGGTTCCGAGAGCGCTGCAGCAATGTTTTGGGGCAGTTCCGTCTGCTTCACGAAACCGGAAAAGGAGCTATAGGAATATACCGCTCCCTGGCTGTCTTTAAGCCATAGGATACCCTCATTATCGAAGGTTAATGAAACAATGTTGTTATCCTGAAAGTCCCCCTTTTCTGCCGAATAAGAGAAACTTTTGCCAGTTTTCCCCACCCGGACCAGGCCTCTGGCAGATGTTGCAATCCACAGAGAGCTGTCGGCAGGGCTTATGGCTGAAGCATTTACATTATGAGTTCCCGTTACCATGTTTCAAAAATAGAATTAATAATCGAGAATAGCAAAAAACGAGCAAAGCCAGGCGCTTGCCTGGCTTTACTCGTAGCCTCTACAGGAATCGAACCTGTATTTAAGGTTTAGGAAACCTCCGTTCTATCCGTTGAACTAAGAGGCCATCATATGCGGCTTTCGCCGCATTCGATTACTCAGCGTCCTTGACGATGATCTGGCGGCCACGATAGTAGCCACACTCAGGACATACCCTATGATACATTACGGTTGCACCGCAGTTAGGGCAGGTAGCAAGAGTAGGAACGGGAGCGAAATCGTGGGTACGACGCTTGTCCCTGCGCTGCTTTGAAAGTTTGTGTTTCGGATGTGCCATTGTTCTGTATTTTTATTTATTGTTATTTCAAAATGTCCTTCAGCGCTGCAAAAGGGCTGCTGCTGGCTGCTGCCTCTTCCTCCGGCTCCTCGGTACTCAGGTACTTCAAGGCCTCGGGATTGCATTCCCCGTCGGGATGCACCCTGCGCATGGGCAGGGAGATGCAGCTGTAGTCGTAAACGAACTGGGTGAGATCCAGCTCCGAAGAGCCTTCGGGAATCATTACGATTTCCCTGTCACCGGCATCAGCCGTTTCTGCACTTTCACCAAACTTTACGCTCAGCTTGAAACCCGTGTCAACCTCCAGCTCAAGTTCCTCCATGCATCTGTCACAGAGGACTTTGACCTTCCCGCAGATGGTAGCATCCACACCGAAAAAACGCAGGGCTTTTTCCACATGGACGTCCACCTCGAGGTCCGCATCCAGGATCTCCGAGTTTCCGCAGTTGCCAAAGAACTTTCCATCGGCACGCCAGTTAAACTGTGTGCCGCCTTGTGTCAGGCCACTAAGGGGTATAACAAAGGGTTGCAAAGGTACGAAATTTTTTTCTATTATCAATCAGCGTTGTCACTATTTCTTTTACGCGCAAGCGGATCCAAGAGAATCTTGCGCAGGCGCATATGGTGAGGGGTAACCTCCACGAGTTCATCTTCCTGAATATACTCCAGGGCCTCCTCCAGCGAGAACTTGATGGCGGGAGGAAGGATGATTTTCTCGTCGGAACCGGCAGCACGAACGTTGGTGAGCTGCTTGGCCTTGCAGATATTGATGTTCAGGTCGCGCTCGCGGGTATGCTCGCCCACAACCTGTCCAGCATAGATTTCCTCGCCGGGTTCCACGAAGAAACGGCCGCGGTCCAGCAGCTTGTTCATGGAGTAGGCCTTGGCCTCGCCGGTCTCCAGCGATACCAGGGAACCGTTGCTGCGGTGCTCTATCTCTCCCTTGTAGGACTGATAATCCTTGAAGCGGTAGGCCACGATGGCCTCTCCCTGGCTGGCGGTCAGCAGATTGCTGCGCAGGCCCATCAGTCCGCGGGTAGGTATCTCGAATTCGAGGAGGGTACGGTCCCCGCGGGGTTCCATGCGCAGCAGCGCGCCCTTGCGGCGGGTAGCAATCTCGATGGCGGCACCCACGAACTCTTCCGGAACCTCTATCGACATTTCCTCGATAGGCTCGCAGCGCTGTCCGTTGATGGTCTTGTCCAGCACCTTGGGCTGGCCGACCTGAAGTTCGAAACCCTCGCGGCGCATGGTCTCGATAAGCACCGAGAGATGCAGCACGCCACGTCCGTAAACCACGAAGGAATCCGCGGTAAGGCCGGGTTTGACGCGCAGGGCCAGGTTCTTCTCCAGCTCCTTCTCCAGACGGTCCTTGATGTGACGGGAAGTCACGAACTTGCCGTCCTTGCCGAAGAAAGGAGAGTTGTTGATGGTGAAGAGCATACTCATTGTAGGCTCGTCCACGGCGATGGGCGGCAGGGCCTCGGGATTCTCGAAATCGGCGATGGTATCTCCGATTTCGAAACCTTCGATACCCACTACTGCGCAGATATCGCCGCAGCTGACCTCGTCGATATTGGCCTTTCCAAGGCCTTCGAAGGTCATCAGCTGCTTGATCTTATGCTTCTGTACAATGTCGTAGCGCTTGCAGAGGCTTACTTGCTGGCCAGTACGGAGAGAACCGCGGGTAATCTTGCCGACTGCGATACGGCCTACGTAAGGAGAATACTCCAGAGAGGAGATGAGCATCTGGGGAGTTCCTTCCACCACTGCGGGGGCGGGAACCTCTTCCAGGATCACGTCCAGGAGGGCAGTGATGTCGTTGGTGGGCTTGCGCCAGTCGAGCGACATCCAGCCCTGCTTGGCAGAGCCATAGACGGTCTTGAAATCAAGCTGCTCCTCAGTTGCGTCAAGGTTGAACATAAGGTCGAAAACCTCTTCCTGAACCTCGTCGGGGCGGCAGTTGGGCTTGTCCACCTTATTGATGACTACAATGGCTTTCTTGCCCATCTGAAGGGCCTTCTGCAGGACGAAACGGGTCTGGGGCATACAGCCTTCGAAAGCATCGACCAGAAGCAGAACTCCATCTGCCATATTGAGCACGCGCTCGACTTCGCCGCCGAAATCGCTATGCCCGGGAGTGTCTATGATATTGATTTTTACATCCTTGTAAGTAACCGACACGTTCTTGGCGAGGATGGTGATTCCACGCTCGCGCTCCAGGTCGTTGTTGTCCAGGATGAGCTGCCCGAGATTCTCCGGCTGACGGACCAGATTTGCCTGGTAGATCATACGGTCCACCAGCGTCGTCTTACCGTGGTCGACGTGGGCAATGATGGCTATATTCCTAATTTCCTGCATCTTATTATATATACTACTGCTAAAAAACCTGCAAATTTACAGAAAAGCTATAAAAAAACAAAAACAGGCTGACCACTTGGCCAGCCTGTTTTAATTGATTTGCAATCGAATTACTGCTTCTCGATGATAACAGCACGGTTGAGTTCAGGAGTTGCGAACCTATCCTGACCATTCCACTCGACGACGGTGATGTTGTCGCGGCTTACGCCGAGCTCGTCGATGAGAGCGTAAACGGTCTTGGCGCGCTCCTCAGTGAGCTGCTTGTTGCGAGCCTTGGAACCGGTGCCGGTGTCAGCGCTACCGTTAAGAGTGAACTTAACGTTGTTGCCACGGGCTACGATGTTCTTGATAGCATACTCAGCGTGTGCCTTCTCGGTCTTGGTAAGAGTGCTCTTGCCAATCTGGAAGTAAACGATAACGGGCTCGTCGAAGAGACCATCAACGTTAGAGGCAGCAGCCTTCTTAGCTTCGTCAACGAGCTGCTTGGCTTCGTCCTGAGCGTTCTTGGCAGCGGCGTTTGCATCGTCAGCGGCCTTCTTTGCGTTAGCAGCATTTGCCTGAGCGGCAGCAGCAGCGGCGTTTGCAGCAGCGATAGCGGCGGCAGCGGCAGCAGCGGTAGTGCTTACGCGGGTCCAGTTGTTACGGTTGAACTTATAGGCAAGTCCGAGCGTTGCATAAGGGAATGCAACGAACTGGCCATAGTTGCCATACCTTGTACCGGGAGCGAGGTTTGCACCAAGCTCGAGGTTGAGGTCGAGACGGTTGCTGAGGAGGAAGTTGTTGATGATACCAGCCTCGACGCCCCACTCATTACCGGCAGCCTTGTCATTGAGAAGACCTACACCGATGAGAGGAATAACGTCCCAAGTGCGGCACTCTTTGTAACCTGCAACGAGGTTGGAGAAGTGGAAGAGAACGTCAGCCTTGAGGAAGTTGAAGGACTCGCTTGCACCAGCAACCTTGTTGTTGAGGCCACGCCAACCGAGACGGAATCCGTACTCAGGGGAGAGCCACTTGCTAGCATCTACCTGGACAGCCAGACCAGCAGCCTCGAAGCCACCTTTAAGCATGTCCCAAGTGGTATTTACACCACCACCAACACCAACTGTCCAGTTATCCCAGAACTTGTTGGTTTCATAGCCGCCAAACTTGGTATTACCATTCTCATCTTTGTTGGTTTCCTGCGCGAAGGAAGCAACACTGATAAGGAGAGCGGCAGCAATTGCAAAAAACTTTTTCATAATTGGTTTTTTATTTAGTTAACTAAAAATTTGACTTCAAATAAACTTTACGCGGGCATAAACCGCGATGCAAATATAGAAATATTTAATGAATTAGCAAAAATATTAACACCTTGTTAACATTAAATGATAATTATTTGCGCACTTTTTATCCATCCTTCGCGGCCGTCGCTTAGCCGTATATTGCTCCAATCTCCTACTGTGTCAAGGATTTCCACGACCGTTCCCTCGTGCAAAATGAACAGATCCTTGGTGTCCGAGCCGGACGGGGCACTCTTCACGGAAACCACCGGAATCATCACTACAGCATCGTCTGCCTGCATATAATCGCGTTTCTGCCAACTTGCGAAGGAGATGGTGCAGATGAGAAGCAGCAGAGCCAGCACTCCTCCGAAAAAGCCCCATCTGCGGGTGGACGGACTGCGTCCGAGCAGGAAAAGCAGTATCAGGGCCAGCAGAGCTGCCAGAAGAACCAGGGAAATCCAAGCCCAGGCATCGGAAGGCAGGCACCAGCAAAGGCTGCGCATCCAGCTCTTCAGGAAGAACTCGGGCACGGTGTCGATCTTGTCCTGGGTAAGCGAACGGGCGAACTCCAGATTGAAGCGTGCATCTCCATAGGAAGGATCCAGTTTCAATGCACGGGAATAGTAGAGAATGGCCTCTGCAATGCGGTCCTGGCGGAAATAGGCATCTCCCAGATTGCAGCAGAGCTCGGGAGATGAAAGCCCGAGAGCTTCGATCGAGGACCAAGCCTTGGAGGCCTCCTCCCAACGCCCGTCGGCATAGGCGGAAACGCCCACCGTCCAGAGGGAATCCGGATAGGAAGATGCAGCCTGCCCGGCGAAGGGCAGAAGCAACATCAGCAGGGCCAGGACGGCCCCGGAGGCAGATTTATTCTTTTTCATGGACGAATCTATTGCAGAGATTACCGAAACGGCCTTTTCGTAGTGGCTGTTCATCTCTTCGTGGCCGGCCGAGGGGGCGTAGCGGGCATATTCGCAGGCATCCAGCAGTTCGGTAAACTCGGCGGTCAGGCTCTCGGGCACCGAGGCTTCCGCCAGCTTTCCGGCTATGATATCGCGGTTCTGCTCACCGGCATCCAGCGCGAACTTGTCGGAAATGAAGCCCAGCAGGGCCTTGTGAAGCTCCTCGTAGAATGCAGTATAGAGGTTTTTCTGGAGGAAGTCCCCGGCCAGGGCCAAACGCTTGCGGGCCATCTTGGTGGCTGCGCGGTTGCGGCTTCCGGCCACGTCTGCACGGCGGGCGGCGCTGAGGCGCATCAGATACCACAGCACTGCGGCTGCGACTATCATCAGCAAGGCCAGCACCCAGAAAAGCGGGGAGAACACGAAGAATTTACCCTCTCCCGAAAGTGAAGGTAACTTGGTGGAAATGAAGCGGATATCGCTTCCAAGGTCCTTCACGTCGCGGCGGTTCTGCACCAGTTGTCCGCCGGCGGGGGCGCTGCTTTCGCTCTCGACACCGCGGGCCACGCTGAGGTGCAGGGGGCCCGAGCTGAGGGTCACATAACGCCCGGCGGAAATGTCGTAGTAGCTATATTCGATAGGGCCTATCTCGAAATCCCCATGGCTGCGGGGGATGAAAGGATATTCGAAAACGCGGCTCCTGCCGGAGTCGGTAGATTTCACGTCATACTGCTCGAAATCCGGAGGGAAGGATATCTTGGGAGCAGAGAGCAGGGCCAGGTTGCCGCTTCCGGAGATGGTCAGCTTGAGGGATGCGGCGTCGTGGGCCTTCAGCGAATCACGCGTGAGGGTTGCCTTCATCTCGAACTTGCCCACTCCCCCGCCGAAAGAGGCAGGAGCGCCTGCGGGCAGGGCGGAGATATGCAGGGTGACGGGCTGGGTGGAGATGCGTTTGCGCACCTGGCGGTAGCTGTCCTGGAAGAAGCTGTCGAAGATGCTGCCGGACGAAGAAGATGCCGCCCGGACATTCACCAGGCACACCAGTTCGGCAGGATCCACGGTAAAGTCCCCGGCCTTCTGCGGGATGAGGTTCCAACTGCGGATTACTGCAGTATTGAAAATCTCCCCGTTCACGTTCTCACGCTTGAAATCTATGTTCGTGGGGGCCTGCAGTTCCTGGGTCCAGAAGCCATTGAAAGAAGGGAACCTGGCATCCTCGAAACCGGCGATGTTCACCCGCTGGTAGAGCTTCAGGGTTGCGGTGATCCCTTCTCCCACGACGGCCCGTGTCTTATTGACTATCAGGCGCATATAGATGTCGTCGGAAGATATGGCCGCACTCCCCTGGGCGGCGCTGCTGCGGGAGTTCTGGCCCTGCGCGGAAGAGGAGGACTGGGAACTTGACGCGCTTCCCGAGACCACCTCGATGGTGAAGCTGCGGGAAGATACGCTCTTGCCCTGCACGCTAGCTTTGGCCCCCGGGAGGGTGAAAGTGCCGGTGCGCAGAGGCATCAGCACGTAGGTATAGGAATTGGTAACGCTCTTGGAGCGCTTCCCGTTGACTATGCTGATAGAAGTGGAGGTGCTTTTCTGAGGCCCCCATACCAGCCGGAATCCATCTCCCGGCTCCCATTCGAACTCGCTGGCGGCATGCTCTCCCTCAACCGAGAAAGTCACGTTGAACTGCTCGTCGGAAGCCACCAGGTTCGGGGCCTCCACGCGCACGTTCTGGGCAGCCAGGCCCAAAGCCGCTAGCAATAGCAATGATATTATAGAAAGTCTTCTCATAAATTACCAATTCTTCTCTTTCTGACGGGATTTCAGGGCCTCGGCCTTCTGCTTGTTCACCTTGTCCTGAGTCTCTTTTTCCTTGGCCTGCACTGCCTGCAGCATTTGCTGGGCCTGTTGGGGAGATATCTGCTGGGGCTGGGGTTGCTGTCCCTGGTCCTGCTTATCCCGCTGGTCCTGTTGGTCCGGCTGATTCTGCTGTTGCTGCTGGTCCTGATTCTGCTGCTGATCCTGATTATCCTGCTGGTCCTGGTTCCGGTCCTGCTGGTTCTGGTCGCTGCCGCCACCGCCCTGCTGGTTCTGTAGCATCTTCTTAGCGTAAGTGTAGTTCTCCTTTGCATCCATGTCGGAAGGATTCCTCAACAGGGACTCGCGGAAGGCATCCACGGCGGCAGCATAATCCTTCTTCTGAAGGGCTACGTCGCCCAGATTGTAGAAGTAGTCAGCGGCATTTTCGTGCAAGGATGCCACGCCTTTCACGCTCTCCAGAGCCTTGCCTGCCCCTTCGAAATCCTGCTGGCGGTATAGGGCGGATGCCAGGTTGTACTCCCCGGGAACGGAAAGACTGTCCTTCACCACGGCCCGGCGATAATCTATCTCGGCATTCTTGTAATCCGCCTTGCGGAACTTGCGGTTACCCGCACGGACCTCCTTCCTGTCCACCTGGGCAGAAAGCGGCAAAGCGCCGAGAATCAGCAATATGCACAATATCTTTTTCATTCGAACAGCCTCCTTTTCCAACGTCTGGAACCTATCAGCGACTCTATTACCAGAAGGGCCAGGGCGATTCCGAAGAAGAGGGCGTACTGCTCGTCATACTCCTCGAACACCACGGACTTGTAGTATTCTTCCTCGAGCTTGTTCAGGTCGTTGATTATGGGATTCAGGCCGAACTCCTCGTTGCCGGCGTGCACATAGGCACCGTTTCCGGCCAGGGCAACCTTCTGCAGTGTACTTTCGTCCAGATGCGTGACCACGATGTTGCCATCCTTGTCCTTCAGCAGTTCGCCGTCCATGGGAATGGGTTCGCCACGCAGGGAACCGACTCCTATGGTATAGACCTTGGCACCCATATCTGCAGCCTGCTTGGCCGCTTCCACGGGATCATCTTCGTGGTTTTCTCCGTCGGTGATTACTATTATCGCCCGGCTCTTCTCGCTCTGCACGCTGAAACTGCGGGCCGCCGTAAGGATTGCGTCGCCGATAGCGGTCCCCTGCACAGGTACCGATTCGGTGGAGATGCTGTTCAGGAACATCTTGGCGGACACATAATCATTGGTTATGGGCAGTTGCACGAAGGAGGTCCCGGCAAAGATCACGAGGCCGATACGGTCGTCCTGCAACCTGTCCGTAATGCGGGAGATGGCCAGTTTGGCACGCTCCAGACGGTTAGGGGAATAGTCCTGGGCCAGCATCGAGTTGGACACGTCCAGGCAGATCATTATCTCGGCTCCGCGGGTTTCCCTTTCCTGGAGCTTGGCTCCGATCTGGGGGCGGGACAAGCCGATGACGAAGAACATGAATGCAAGGGAGAAGAGTATGACCCTTACCCAGCCCTTGGCTCCGGACCAGGAAGGCATCAGCTGCCTCACCAGCCTTTCGTCGCCGATGCGGCGCAGGCGGGAGGTCCGCAGCGAACGCATCAGGGCGTAGAGCAGCGGAATCACCGGCACCAGCAAAAGCAGGATCAGGAATTGATGATTAGCAAATACCAGCATCAGGGCAGCCTCCTTACAAACAATCTCAGGGCAAGTTCGAGCAGCAGGCACAGCAGGGCCCAGACTGCGAATTTGCCGAACAGTTCCTTATAGACGGGGAAGCTGTCCACGGTGGTGCGGACCTTCTCCATCTGGTTGATTTCCGAGTAGATCTCGGAGAGTTTCGTATTGTCGGTGGCACGGAAATACCGGCCTCCGGTGCCCTCGGCAATGGCCTTGAGCAAATCTTCATCTATCTCCACCGGCACGTTGCGCACCTCCACTCCCCAGGGAGTCATTACCGGATAGGGAGCCTCTCCCCGCGTGCCCAGGCCTATGGTATAGACACGCACTCCGTAGGTCTTGGCTATCTCGGCGGCGGTGGCGGGAGCAATCTCCCCGCGGTTGTTCACACCGTCGGTAAGCAGGATGACCACCCTGCTCTTGGCGTCCGAATCCTTCATCCTGGCCACTGCGGTGGCAAGGCCGTTGCCTATAGCGGTACCGTCCTCTATAAGGTCGGTCTGCACATCCTTCATCAGGTTGATGAGGGTGGCCCTGTCGGTGGTGAGCGGGCTCTGGGTATAGCTCTCGCCGGCAAAGACCACTATCCCCATACGGTCGGAGGGCCTCTGGGCGATGAATTCTATGGCGATGTTCTTTGCGGCGGAGATGCGGTCCGGCTCGAAGTCCCTGGCCAGCATACTGGTGGAAACGTCCATAGCGAACACTATGTCGATTCCCTCTGTGTCGATCTTCTCGGTTTCGGAAGATGAACGCGGGCGTGCCAGGGCCACTATTATAAGGCTGATGGCAGCGATGCGCAGGGCGAAGGGAAGATGCCTCAGCCAGGCCAGCAGCGAACTGCCTCCAGCCGCCCAGGGATGGATGGTCGAAACCCGCATGTGGGGCCTCCTGCCGCGGAGTTCGATCCACAGATAGTGGAGGATCAGCAGCAGCGGAATGGCCAGCAGCCAGAGCAGCTTGGGATACTCAAAGAACATTCTGTTCCGGCTCCTCCTCAAGCCCGCTGCGATAGGTGTCCGTCACGAAACGGACTGCCATCGGCAGCACCTTGGCGTTATACTCGTCCGGGGCCGTGTACTTCGCGAACTTCACGAAGTCGGCAGTCTCGAACAGCTCCTTGCACTCCGCAAAAAGGTCGGGGGTGATATCCTTCGAAGCCTTCAGGGCCTCGAAAACCTCGGCCGTAGTCATCTCCGGAGCATCTACCCCGAAACGGGCCTCGATATATTCCTTGAGGGTGTCCGTGACTCCCGAATAGAAGCCTTTCTGCTTTTCGGGCGCCCAGAACTTGTCCCCGCGGTACTTCTCGAGATGGCGGAGGGCCACGATGTGGGGAGGATCCTTGTGGAGTTCCTCTTCGGCCTTCCTGCGGCGGGAACGGATATAGATAATTGCCAGTACCACCAGGCCCGCGAACAGCAGGCCGCCGCCTATCCAGGGAAGCACTTCCTTGAAAGTGAGCGGGTAGCGTATCTGTGCCTTGATGTCGTGGAGTACGTAGGTGGCGGTGTCGATGGGTATGGCTTTCACCTCGAATTCGGGGGCTTCATACTTAAGGGTATCCACCTTTCCGCCGACGTTGCGGGCTACATAGATGGGAGGAAGAATGTACTTTCCCTCCTCGAAGGGGGCCAGTATCACGCTTCCGCGGATGTCCATCGAGCCCTCGCGCTTATGGGTCCTGAGAGTATCTATCTGCCAGCCACGGACGAAAGTTAGGGTGTCGTTGGAAACCTTCGCGAAGTCGCTCAGGGCGAGCCCTGTCCCGGGAGCCACGCTGTCCAGCACGAAGCCGTATTCCAGCTGGTCGGCAACCAGAATGGAATCCCTCTCCTGAAGCTGGTTCAGGAAGGCCGGGCCCTTGGGAACAAGGTCCAGAATCAGAGTCAATATGATGGAGAGAAACTTCATCTTCTTGCAAACAATGCCATAAGGCCTTTCACATAGTCGGAGTCGGTGGAGATTTCCACGTTGTCCACCTTATATCTGTTGAACAGCTGTTTTTCGGCCGAGGCCAGGCTGCCGAACCAGTTCGAATAAGCGCTGCGGGTGCGGGAACTGCCGGTGTTCACCCAAATGGAACGGCCTGTCTCACTGTCTTTTACGTTGATGAGCCCCACATTCACAAGGGACTTCTCGGCAGGGTCGCTCACCTTGATTACGGAGAGGTCGTGACGGCCGGCGGCCACCTTGAGGGCATCCTCGTAGCGGGGCTTCCCGGAGGCATCCGCGTCCAGCATGTCGCTGAGCAGGAAGGCCGTGCACTTTTTCTTGATGGCTCCGGTAAGGAAGCGCAGGGCAGCGCCTATGTCGGTGCCGTCGGAAGAGGGCTGGAGCTCGAGCATCTCCCTGATAATGTGGAGGAGATGGCTGCGCCCCTTTCCCGGGGGGATGAACTTCTCCACCCTGTCGCTGAAGAACAGGGCCCCGACCTTGTCGTTGTTGAGTATGGCGCTGAAGGAGAGGACCGCCGCAATCTCGGCAAGCAAGTCCCTCTTGGTGCTGGTCCTGGTGCCGAAAAGCCCGGAACGGCTCACGTCCACGAGCAGCACCACGGTCATCTCGCGCTCCTCTTCGAACACTTTCACATAGGGCGAATGCAGACGGGCGGTAACGTTCCAGTCCATGTTGCGGACGTCGTCCCCGTACTGGTATTCGCGCACCTCGCTGAAAGCCATTCCCCTACCCTTGAAGGCAGAGTGGTACTCTCCCGCAAATATCTGGTGCGAGAGTGCTTTGGTACGGATTTCTATCTTCCGGACCTTCTTCAGTAGGGCTGTTGCGTCGGTGGGCATCTATTACGGAACTACCACTGCGTTGATGACCTGGGAGATGATCTCCTCGCTGGTCACGTTCTCTGCTTCGGCCTCGTAGGTAAGTCCGATACGGTGGCGGAGCACTTCGGGGCAGACTGCACGCACGTCCTCGGGGATCACATAGCCGCGGCGCTTGATGAAAGCATAAGCCTTGGCTGCGGCGCTCAGCGAGATGCTGGCACGGGGGGATCCGCCATAGGAGATGAGGTCCTTGAGGCCCTTCAGTCCATATTCCTCGGGAGTACGGGTGGCATAGACGATGTCCACTATATAGCGTTCGATCTTTTCGTCCATATATACGTCGCGTACCACGTTGCGGGCACGGATGATGTCCTCGGGGCTGACGACGGGGTTGGGCACGGGGAACTCGCCGCTGTTGTTCATGCGGATGATGAGTTTCTCTTCTTCTTTCTTGGGATAATCTACCACGACCTTGAGCATGAAACGGTCCACCTGGGCCTCGGGCAGAGGATAGGTTCCCTCCTGCTCGATAGGATTCTGGGTAGCCATCACCAGGAAGGGTTCGGGAAGGGCGAAGGTTTCGTCACCGATGGTGACCTGCCTTTCCTGCATGGCTTCCAGCAGGGCCGACTGCACCTTTGCGGGAGCACGGTTGATTTCATCTGCCAGCACGAAGTTGGCGAAGACGGGGCCCTTGCGCACCTCGAAGCTCTCTTTCTTCTGCGAGTAGATGAGGGTTCCCACCACGTCGGCAGGGAGGAGGTCCGGAGTGAACTGGATACGGCTGAACTTTGCATTTACCGCCTTGCTTAAAGTACTGATTGCCAAGGTTTTGGCAAGACCGGGAACACCTTCAAGGAGGATGTGCCCGTTGGCGAGGAGGGCAATCATCAGATTCTCTACCAGGTGCTTCTGACCTACGATGACCTTGCCCATCTCAAGAGAAAGGATATCCACGAATCCGCTTTCTTTCTGGATGCGGTCGTTGAGTTCCTTTATGTTTACACTTTCCATATATTTTGATAATTTTGCAGTCTATGCGTTATACTGTTAAAATATCGTACAGCGGTGCCGGTTTCTGCGGTTGGCAGAAGCAGCCTTCAGACCCGTCAGTGCAAGAATGCCTGGAAATTGCGCTGGGCAAACTGCTCGGCGCTGAAACCCCGGTAATAGGGGCGGGGCGGACGGATACAGGCGTCAATGCTATTGCTTATGTGGCTTGTTTCGACGGTCCTGAGGGGCTTGTTGCAGAGGATATATGCTACAAATTAAATGCCATCTTGCCGCGTTCCGTGGCAGTTTCGGAACTCTTCCCGGCAGGCGATGAATTCCATCCCCGCTTCGATGCCAGGAGGAGGGAATATACCTACTTCATACACAGGGCCAAAGATCCGTTCGTGGAGGCCTGGTCCTGGCAGTGTGGCTGGCCCGAACTGGATTTCGAGGCTATGAACCGTGCCGCCGAAGCCCTTCTCGGAACCCACGATTTCTCCTGTTTCGAGAAAAAGGGCGGGGACAATAAAACCTCCATCTGCACCGTCACGGAAGCCCGCTGGGTGCCCTACACGCCCACTCATGTCGGGGTGATGGGGCCCGTCATAGGATGCCCCGCCTTCGCCACCGCCGAACCCTACTGGTACTTCCGCATCAGCGCCGACAGGTTCCTCCGCAACATGGTCCGCGCCATAGTCGGCACCCTCATCGACATCGGCCGCGGGAAGCGTTCTCCGGACAGTATCCAGGCCCTTTTGGAGAGCGGCGACCGCAGTTCCGCAGGAGAATCCGTCCCCGGCCACGCCCTGTTCCTCTCCAAAGTCGAATACTAGATGGGATAATTAACGAATTTTCACTATATTTGCGCGATATTATAATTTATGGGAAATATGCTCTTTACTTTACTCCAGGCCGACACGCTCGCTAATGCCGTGCAGGCCGCTCCGGTTCCGCAGGAGATGTCTTATTCGCTTATCGACATGGCAATGAAGGGCGGCTGGCTGATGCTGGTCCTCCTCGTCCTTTCCGTCATAGCAATCTACATCTTCGGCAAGAAACTCGTCCAGATCAACCGTGCCTCCAAAGTGGACAAGAATTTCATCGACGACATCCGCGATTACATCCACGACGGCAAGACCAAATCCGCCATCACCCTCTGCGGCAAGTATGACAACCCTACCGCCAGGCTGGTAGAGAAGGGTCTCGAGCGCATCGGCAGGCCTCTGAGCGACATCCAGACCGCAGTCGAGAACACCGGCAACCTTGAGGTGGCACGCCTCGAGAAGGGTCTTCCCTTCCTCGCAGCCATCGCTGGCGGTGCTCCTATGATCGGATTCCTCGGAACCGTCATGGGTATGGTAAGAGCCTTCTTCAATATGGCCAACGCAGGCAACAACATCGACATCACCCTCCTCTCCGGAGGTATCTACGAAGCAATGATCACCACCGTCGGCGGTCTTATCGTGGGTATTCTCGCATACTTCGGATACAACTTCCTCACCTCCCGTATTTCGGACGTGGTCTTCACTATGGAGAACGCCACCATCGAATTCATGGACGTGCTGAACGATCCCGAATCTGCAGCTATCGTTAAATCCGAAGAATAATGGCAATCAAGAGAACAACCAGGGCGGACGCTTCGTTCTCGATGTCGAGTATGACCGACATCGTGTTCCTGCTGCTCATCTTCTTCCTGGTGACATCCACACTCATCAACCCCAACGCCCTCAAGCTGCTGCTCCCCAAGAGCACCGGCCAGGTGAGCGCCAAGCCCACCGTCAGCGTGAGCATCAAGGACTGGGGCAATGATACCTACACCTACCACATCAACGGCAACGAACTTGCCGAAAATGGTATAGAGCAGGTGGAAGATGACCTCGTGGGCCTCCTCCAGAATGAAGAGGATCCTACCTTCAGCATCTATTCCGACGAGAGCGTTCCCATAGGCGAGATAGTGCAGGTGATGAACATCGCCAAGCGCAACCACTACAAAGTGATACTCGCAACCCAAGCAGAGTAAAGAGAGATGAAAGAGTACATCCGGGAAAGGAAAAGAACCGAGGACAGGTCCACGGTAACCGGCATCACCCTCACGGTGATGCTGCACGCCGCTGCCATCTGCCTCATATCTTTCTCGGGGCTCAAATATATCTACCCTCCCCCGGAGGAAAGCTCCTTCCTCATCGACTACAGCGAAGAGGAAGAGGTCCAGTTCAAACCCGTGTACGGGCGTGAGCCCCAGGGAGAGGATGTGGACAGGGAGAAGGACGTAGAACTTGTGCAGAGGAGCCAGTCCCCCAACGAAGGCCTGGCCCAGAATCTGACCCCCACCACCAAGCCGGACAATTTCGGCGACGTGGAAACCCCCGAGCCTCCCCAGCCGGAAGAGCCCAAGCTGGACCCCAGGGCCAGTTTCCCCGGAATGGCGAAGAAGGACACCAGCCTCACCGCGCCCCATAACGCCAAGGAGGCTTCCACCGACTTCCGCCCCGGGCAAGCCAGCGGCAACAGCGAGACGGCAAAGGCCGACGGCACCCCCAACGCCCACGTAGAAGGGCGTAAAGTCAACAAATCCACACTCGTAAAACCCACGTATGACGTGCAGGAGAGCGGAAAGATTGTAATGAGGATATGGGTGGACAATTACGGCAACGTAAAGAAGGCAATCGTGGGAGACGGTACTACTATTTCAAACACTAAACTAATTGCAGAGGCCCGTGCCGCTGCAATGAAAGCACACTTCGATCAGAAAATCGACGCCCCTGCCATGCAGGAAGGCACGATAACATACATTTTTAAATTACAATAAACATTCAAGAGCGCAGAGGGGCGACGTGAGTCGCGGCTGCGTAAAACTTCAAAACAAAATGACAGAATTCAGTAAAGATGGTCGCAAGCTCAGGCCGAGAAGGTCGGCTTCGGCACAAGCAAAGCCCGCGTACAGCACGTCGGACAAAGAAGAACATCGCTCTTACGGAGAGCGCAAGTCGTACGGGGACCACAGACCGTACGGTGAACACAAGGCATACGGCGAGCGCCGCTCCTATGGCGAGAACAAGCCTTACGGCGAACGCAAGTCGTATGGAGAACACAGGTCATACGGCGAACACAAGTCCTATGGCGAGAACAAGCCCTACGGAGAGCGCAAGCAGTACGGCGAGCGCAAGTCCTATGGTGAACACAAGTCGTTCGGTGAGCACAAGTCATTCGGCGAGCGCAAGCAGTATGGCGAGCGTAAGCAGTATGGTGAGCGCAAGCAGTACGGCGAACGCCGCAGCTTCGGGGACCGCAGGCCTATGAACGGCAGGCAGCCCAGAATCAACCCCAACAAGGCAGCCAACGAAGGCATCAACCGCATGATTGCGGCCAGCCCCAAGGCACAATTCTCCGATTTCGATGCAATAAACACCGGATTCAAGGAGGAAATCCGCCTCAACAAGTTTATCGCCAATTCCGGAGTCTGCTCCCGTCGCGAAGCCGATACCATGATCCAGGCCGGCGTAGTTACAGTGAACGGTGAAGTAGTTACCGAACTCGGAACCAAGGTCAACGTCCTCAACGATGTTGTCAAGTTCAACGGAGAAACCCTCAAGGGAGAGGCCAAAGTTTACATCGTGATGAACAAACCCCGCGGTTACGTTACTACCGCAAGCGATCCTCACGCCGACAAGACCGTGATGGACCTGCTCAAGAACTGCCCCAACAGGGTTTACCCTGTAGGCCGTCTGGACAAGGCGACCACCGGTGTGCTGATGTTCACCAACGACGGAGAAATCTCCGAGCGCCTCACCCATCCTTCCTACGATAAGAAGAAGATCTATCAGGTAGTCCTCAACAAGCCCCTCAGCGACGAGGCCCGCGCCCAGATACTCTCCGGCGTGGAGCTCAGCGATGGTGTGATCGTGGCAGACGCCCTGGAATTCATCGACCCCGAGGACAAGCGCAAGCTTGGCATCGAGATCCATTCCGGCAAGAACCGCATCGTACGCCGCATCTTCGAAGCCGTGGGTTGCGAAGTCCGCACCCTGGACCGCGTTTACTTTGCAGGCCTTACCAAGAAGGGCCTAAAGAAAGGCGAATGGCGCTATCTGACCGAGGGTGAAGTGAACATCCTTAAAATGGGAGCATACGTGTAATGGCGCACAAATCGGGATTCGTCAACATAATAGGCAACCCCAACGTGGGTAAATCCACGCTGATGAACGCGATGGTGGGCGAAAAGCTGTGCATAGTCACGGCCAAGGCCCAGACCACCCGCCACCGCATTATGGGAATAGTGAACGGAGAAGACTTCCAGATAGTCTATTCCGACACCCCCGGCATCCTCAAGCCTGTGTACAGGCTGCAGCAGAACATGATGAACTTCGTCGACAGCGCAATAGGCGACGCCGACATCATCCTCTACGTAACCGATACGGTGGAGAAAGCGGACAAGAACATGGAGTATGTGGAGAAGCTCTCCCAGCTCCAGTGCCCCGTGATCATAGTCATCAACAAGATAGACGTCAGCAGCCAGGAGAAAGTCCGGGAGCTGATGGCCTGGTGGCAGGAGAAGGTTCCTGCCGCGCTGGTGATCCCCGCCTCGGCCCAGGAGAAGTTCAACGTGGAAGCCATAATGGACGCCGTCATCGAACGCCTGCCCGAATCCCCAGCCTGGTACGACAAAGACACTTTCACCGACAGGAACCTGCGTTTCTTCGCATCGGAGATAATCCGCGAGAAGATACTGCTGAACTACAAGGACGAGATTCCTTATAGCTGCCAGGTGGAAGTGGAGTCGTTCAAGGAGGGTGAGGAGCGTTACGACATATCCGCCATAATCTATGTGATGCGCGACTCCCAGAAAGGAATCCTGATAGGCAAGGGAGGCTCGGCCCTCAAGAGGACGGGCACCGCCGCCAGGATAGAGATGGAAGATTTCTTCCAGAAGAAAGTCTTCCTGCAATTATTGGTGAAGGTAGATCCCGACTGGAGGGAGAGCCGCAAGGAGCTCCGGAAGTTCGGGTACGAAGAATAGAAGAGATCAGACTATGGATGAATTTGAAGATATAAAGAACGAAGAACTGGAGGAAAACGAAGAGCTGGAGGAAATTGAAGAACTGGAAGACCTTGGCGAAGAAGGAAACGAAGACGACAAGGGCAAGTTCGGCAGGCTTCTCGACAGCGACAGCCGCAAGTACAAACTGTCCGGAATGTTCAAGGACTGGTTCCTGGATTACTCTTCCTACGTAATCCTGGAGCGTGCCGTGCCGCATATCGTGGACGGCCTCAAGCCAGTGCAGAGGCGTGTGCTCCACGCTATGTACAAGATGGACGACGGCAACTACACCAAGGTGGCCAACATAGTGGGCCAGGCGATGCAGTACCACCCCCACGGCGACGCTTCCATCCTCGGTGCCTTGGTCCAGCTCGGCCAGAAGAACTTCACGGTCGATTGCCAGGGAAACTGGGGTAACATCCTCACGGGAGATTCCAACGCAGCACCCCGATACATCGAGGCGCGCCTCTCCAAATTCGCCAAAGAAGTAGTCTTCGATCCGGAGATCACCAACTGGATGAACTCCTACGACGGCCGCAACCAGGAGCCCACCGAGCTCCCGGTACGCTTCCCTTTGCTGCTCGCCCAGGGAACCGAAGGCATTGCCGTGGGTATGGCATCCAAGATACTCCCCCACAACTTCAACGAGCTGCTGGATGCATCCGTCAAGATCCTGCAGGAGAAGCCCTACGAAATCTATCCGGACTTCCCTACAGGAGGCTTCGCGGACTGCAGCAAATACAACAAGGGCAAGCGCGGCGGTTCCGTCAAGGTGCGCGCCCGCATCGACAAGCTCGACAAGAACACCATCGCCATCACCGAGGTTCCTTATGGGAAAACCACCCATATCCTCATCGATTCCATACTCAAGGCCAAGGACAAGGGAAAGATCAAGATAAAGAAGATAGAGGACATGACCACCGACAAGGTGAACATCATCATCCATCTTCCCAATGACGTATCCCCCGACAAGACCATAGATGCCCTCTACGCCTTCACGGACTGCGAAACCAACATCGCCCCGAACGCCTGCGTGATCGTGGAGAACAAGCCTCAGTTCCTGACGGTCAACGACATACTGGAATACGACACCTTCCATACCCGCGACCTGCTGGAACGCCAGCTGCGCATCCGCCTCGCCAAGCTGGAGGATGACTGGCACTACTCCAGCCTCGAGCGCATCTTCTTCGAAAACCGCATCTACAAGATACTCGAGCAGGACCAGAAGACCTGGGAGGACCAGCTGAAGGACATCTTCGAGAAGATGAAGGAATACCAGGAGCTGCTCCGCCGCGAGATAGTGATGGAGGATATCCACCGCCTCGTGGACAAGCCCGTCCGCAAGATTTCCAAGTTCGATACCAAGGCCATGGACGAGAAGATAGCCTCGCTCGAAGAGCAGATGAAGGCCGTCCAGGCAGATATCGACAACATCACCGAATACACCATCGAATGGTTCAAGGAGCTCAAGCGCAAGTATGGCAAGGACTTCCCCCGCCTCACCGAACTCACCGGCTTCGAGACCATCACCGCCACCAAGGTCATCAACAACAACGCCAAGCTCCAGGCCAACCTGGAGGAGGGCTTCGTGGGAATAGGCCTCAAGAACTCCGACGGAGGCAGCTACATCTGCGACTGCTCCGACCTCTCGGAAATAATAGTTATCAGCCGCGACGGCAAATACCGCATCACCAAGGTGGAGGACAAGGCCTTCTTCGGGAAGGACCTGCTCTACGTTGGAGTGTTCACCCGTGGCGACGAGCGCACCATCTACAACGTAATCTACCGCGAAGGCAAGACCTCGGTTTACTATGCCAAGCGCTTCGCCATCACCTCGGTGACCCGCGACAAGGAATACGACATCACTACCGGAGCTGCCGGTTCGCAGATAATGTGGTTCAGCGCCAACCATAACGGCGAGGCCGAGACGGTGCGCGTGGCCCTGCGTCCCAAACCGAAACTCAAGAAGACCAGCCTCGAGTATGACTTCGCCACGCTTGCCATCAAGAGCAAGACTGCGAGGGGCAACCTGGTCACCAAGAATTCCATAGCCCGCATTACCCTCAAGAGCAAGGGCGTATCTACCATAGCCGGAAAGGACATCTGGTACGACAGCGACATCCAGAAGCTCAACGAGGACGGACGCGGCCAGTATCTGGGTCAGTTCGAAGGGGACGACAAGGTGCTTGCCATCTTCAAGAACGGTACCTTCTACACCACATCCTTCGATCTGGTGAACAAGTATCAGGGAGATGTGCTCGGCATCAGCAAGTTCGACCCGAACCTGACCTACACCGCCCTCTACTACGACGGAGCAGCCAAGACCTTCTACGTGAAGCGCTTCTCTTTCGTGGAGAGTGACAATTCCCCTCTGTCCTTCATTTCGGATTCTCCCAAGTCCTACCTGGTGGATCTGAGCAGCGACAAGCATCCTCAGTACAAGTGCATCTTCGGCGGCAAGTCCGCCCATAAGGAGCCGGAGCTGATAGATGCCGAGGAGTGGATAGGCAAGAAGGGTTATACCGCTAAGGGCAAGAAGTGCCACGATCGCGAGACAGTCAAGAAAGTGGAGTTTGCCGAGCCGCTGGTGAAGCCGGAGGACGAGGTGCCTGAGGAGGTGGAGATTGCCGAGATAGAGCCGGTGGAGATCGTGCTTCCGGAGGAGGAGGATCTTTCCCTGCCTACGGGCGAGATTATTCTCGAAGAACCTACCCTATTCTGATGATTTGCTGTCTGACAGGTTTCATGGGTTGTGGCAAGACGTCCATTGGTCGGCTTGTCGCTTCCATGGCGCCGGAAGTCAGCTTCATCGATCTGGACGA
>JAILMV010000074.1 GCA_024692185.1 Bacteroidales bacterium
TATATCACTCTTAATTCTCATTATCTATTCTTTCTTTAGTTCAACTGCCGGATTGGTCTTTGCGGCCTTGAGGGTCTGCCAGAGCACGGTGGCGAAAGCGATTGCGACCGAAATCAGCAACGCTGCGGCGAACACCCAGCCATAGCCTTCGGAACCGTGCTATGGCAGACCCTCAAGGCCGCAAAGACCAATCCGGCAGTTGAACTAAAGAAAGAATAGATAATGAGAATTAAGAGTGATATAATTATCAAGGTGCTGTCCTTGGGAGTGGGTTTGGCCGTTGGAATCGTGCTGATTGCCAAGGTGTTCTTCGAACTGAGCTACGACTCCTTCTACAAGGGCATCGACCAGGTGTACATGATCAATACTTGGGTATCCATGCAAGGAAACGAGGAGGATTATGGCCAGGTGTCCGGCGGAGTGGCAATGGGCTTCATGGAAGAGGTCCCCGGCGTGGAATTCGGTACCCGAACCACCTATGTCTTCAACGGCAACAGCTATGTCGATGAAGAAGGTAATAAGCTTCTCGGCACCCTCGTCTGTGCAGATACCTGCTTCTTCAAGATCTTCGACAGGCCCATACTGGTCGGAGATCCGGTGAAGGTACTGGGCAAGTGGGGCAGCGTGATGGTCAGCCGCAGTTTCGCGGAGAAGCTGGGAGGCGTGCAGGAGTGCATAGGCAAGCAAATCTACAACGAGGATATGTCTGGTCTGAAACTGCTCGTCGAGGGTGTGTTCGAGGACTTCCCGGAGAACGGTTCGCTGGATTACGACATACTGCTGGCTATCGATACCTACGGCAAGCGCAGCACGGACAACTGGGTGGGCAATGACCGCTACAAGGGATTTGTCAAGCTCTATCCCGGGGTAGATCCCAACACTCTTAAGGATGCTATCCGGAAGATGCAGGAGGCGCACCAGCCTATGGAGATGATAGCGTCGATGGGTTCGGATATCCGCTACTACCTCAAACCATTCAGCAAGCTGCACACTTCCTATCCCGCGGTGAAAGCGCAGGTGATACTGCTTTCCATAGTGGCCACGCTGCTCATTCTCATCAGCCTGCTGAACTACATCCTGATAGTGATTTCCTCGATGGTGAAGCGTTCCAAGGAAGTAGGAGTCCGCAAGTGCTACGGTGCCGAAGGAAGGCACATCTACCGGATGCTGAGCAGGGAAGCATCACTCCACATACTGCTCTCCCTGATACTGGCCGCAGCAATCATCTTTGCCGGCCGCGGCATCATCGAGAACCTGCTTGGAGTGCCGTTCCAGACCCTTCTGGTGCCTCAGAGCATCGTGGCCATTGCCGTGGTGCTGCTGCTCGTGCTGCTCATCTCCATAGTGGTTCCTGCGGAACTATACCAGCGCATCCCGGTATATGCCGCGCTCAAGAACTACACCGAGAACTCCCGCCGCTGGAAGCTCGGCCTGCTGGGAGTACAGGTGCTCATCAACGTGTTCCTGGTGGTAATGATGATCATCATCGGCAGGCAGTACCAGAAGCTGTCCCACGCCGACACCGGCTACGACTACGATAATCTTTACTATATCAGTCTCTTCGACGGGAACCGCCAGGCCCAGCGTCTTGCGGTGGAAACCCTAAGTTCGCTGCCCGAAGTGAGCGCTGTCGCTGCCTGCTACAATCTGCCCTACCGCGGATCTAGCGGAGACAATGTTTACTTGCCGAATGACGACCGGGAACTCTTCAATATTGCCGACCAGTATGAGTGCTCGAGCGAATTCTATGACCTAATGGGAATCCAGTTCCTGGAAGGCCGTGCGCCCAGGGACTCCTCCGAAATAGTTGTGGACGAGAAGTTTGTTGCCAAGCTGGCGGAGTTCACGGATTGGAGTGACGGCGCCGTAGGCAAGCAGGTTTTCATTACGGGGCATGACCGCTCGCGGGATTCGGAACTGAGTTATTTCACCATTTCGGGCGTTTATAAGAGCTATCTCATCGGCAACCTCCAGAGGGTGGACGATCGCCCTAGCGACCTGTTCTATGGCGAGATAGGCTCCATGTCCTACTGGATGCCGCACATAATGTTCAAGGCCGCTCCGGAGGCTCTTCCGAAGGTGCAGGAGGCACTCTCGGAGGTCCTGAAAGGCCGTGAGATCAAGATCATCTCCTATGAGGAAGAAATGCGCGCAGCCTATGCCGAAAGCAAGAAGATGCGCAATACGATGGCATTGGGGGCCGTATTCTCGTTGCTGATAGCACTGATGGGCCTGATCGGCTTCATCCGCGACGAGAGTCTGCGCCGCAGCAAGGAGATGGCCGTGCGCAAGATAAACGGTGCCACCACCCGCGACATCCTTTCCATCTTCGCCCTCGACATAATGAAATTAAGCGTCGTAATGGCCGCTATTGCCAGTATGGCGTCCTATATAGTGGCCCGCAAATGGCTTGAGCAATTTGCGGAAAAAGTTTCCTTAAATCCTTTATTATTCCTAATAGCGACCATAATGGTATTGTTTATAGTACTCTGTGTGGTGGTACTGAATTGTTTACGTATCGCCCACGCCAATCCTGTCAATTCGCTGAAGAGCGAATAGTCAAGATTTAACAAGAAAGAGCCGGCGGAAGTCGGCTCTTTCTGCATATTTGGTTGAGATTTATCGTTTTGTAAGGGAGGTTTATTCGTTCTGTTAGTTCGTGCCGGCCCTACTGCAAGGCTTATTTGCTATTTTTGGCGGAGTAACAAAACGAACTTATATGAAAAAGTTTTTATTTGCTGCTTTTGCAGTATTTGCTCTCAGTTTCGTGGCTTGCGATAAAGAGGGCGGTAATGATACCCCTTCCGGGCAGGAATCCTCCCAGAGCGATTTCGTGGGCAAGTGGGTAGACAATTATGACGATGAGTATGACTTCAAGGCAGATGGAACTGTCATATGGACCTCGGGAGAAAAAACCGAAAACCATAAGTGGAGTTTTGCCGATGGCGTTCTCAAGTTCGATCTGGAAGAGGAGGGCAAAATGGAAGCTGTAGTCTTCAAGTTCGCAGCGGGCAAGAATGTACTCGGCATAGGGACTGAAGATGATTATAATGGCCTTAAGTCCTGCTTTTATTCCGTCCTCAGGAAGAAGGGCGTCACCGTCAAGACTGCCAATCCTTCCGACGGGCGCTGGGATGCTCCCCACAGTGGAATCAAACCCGAGGTGCTGAACAGCGAAGAGAACGATTACACCGCCTGCATCATAGTCAAAGGCAATACTTGGGACCTGTACCTCCCTATGTGGGGTTTCCATGTCAACGCCAACTATGCCATCAATGACGGAATAGTAACGTTCAGTAATACCAAGTCCTGGCAGGGCATCTACAGGCACGAAGGCTCTTATGGATGGCAGGCCAGCGGCCCTCCCTACGACATCGAAGACTGGGATTATACCAAGCCTAACATGAACCCCGAGACCTTCGCTATCCGCTCCCCTTGGGTAACAGAGGAAGGTGATCCTATGAAGAATATGCGTGCCGTCGAAAATATGGCATTCTATGTTACGGACGACGGCAAAGAAGCCTTCGGCGTATTTGCCGGATTGGCAGCTTGGTTCTACAAACGCTAAAACTATAAAACTTTATGAAAAAGTATCTACTCATTCTGGCAGCGGCAGCCTTTTGCTTCGCTGCTTGCGATAAAGAAGGCGGCAACGACAGCCCTTCCGATGGATCCATCAAGAGCTTCAAGATGTCGGTAATGATGGCCGGCAAGCCTCATGTCATAGAGGAATACTATCCTACTTTCAGCAATGGTAAGCTGACCAAATTGGTCGAGAAGACCTATAACAATTCAACCTGGTCCGCAGAGGGCCTGCCCGAAGGACTCTACCAGAGCAGTGAATCGACCTGTGAGTTCCAATGGAACGAGAGCAGCAAGACCATCTCCGGAAAGTTCAGCGAGAAATATTATAACGAAGAGACCTCAAAGATGGAAGATGGCGAAGGCTCGGACATCAGCGGCACTTTCGACGCCAACAACAACATCACCCGCATCAAGGCAGGCTATATGGAAAATACCTACCAGTATGATGGTAGCCAGCAGTTGCTGAAGAACGAAATGAACGCCTATTCCATCTCCTTTACCTGGGCAAACGGCAATATTTCCGAGGAAACCAGCTATGGCGGATCAGTCTATAAGTTCGAATATGGCGAGGCCAACACTTCTCCCAGGCTGGGTAACCTGGCAATGGCCATATTCGTGGAAAGCGATCCTTTCGCCGTGCTCGGATACTGCGGAGTAGCTCCCAAACAACTCCCCGTAAAGTCCGCCATCGTCACCGAAGGCTATACGGAGAAATCCGTCATGACTTACGAGAAAGATGGCTCCGGACGCGTTGTGAAAATTACCAAGTCGCCTGAAGAGGTGGACACGTACAGCCATATACAGGTTTACGAAATCGAGTATTAAGTCCTTCCCTTAGATGTGTACCAAAAAGCCGGAGCTCATAGCCCCGGCTTTTTCTTCGATTCTTACTTGCCCGAAAGGTACTCTTTCAGCGCTGTCACATATTTGCCGAAGGCTTCCTGGCCAGTTTCGGTAATCTTGCAGGTAGTGCGGGGCATCTTGCCCTTGAAGCCTTTTTCTACCGTGATGTAACCGGCTGTGCCGAGTTTGTCGATCTGCACGCTGAGGTTCCCCGAGGTGGCGCCTGTCTGCTCCTTCAGATGACCGCCTGGGGGCCCATTCTGGACCACAGCATCGGATTCGTATTCGACGTCAAGAAGCATCCCGAGAAGGATTAATGACCTTTTCAATCGCTGTCTCCAGATTGTCCGATATGCCTGGAAATCCTTTTCCAGTGATGTGCCACTGAGTGTCCTGTAGGGCAGGGTGCTGGAAAAAAACTGGGTAAAAAAGCCTACTTTTTTACAGGCATGTGCCACAGAACCCCCTGCAAGGCCGATGGGTGGAAAAACGTTTCTAATCGTTTAAGCTCATGCCTCGGGCGGGAATAATTCAGTCGGTGATTATCGGTGGCTTTTGTGGGTTGTTTTAATGTGCAGAACAATCTGACAGTAAACGGGTTACATAACAATTCAATGAGTTGAAAATAATCCCCGGAAAAGGTGACCGAAAGTGACCAAAAAGAATTATCTTTGAGAGTTAGATAAATCGAAATTTGACGAAACCATGGAATACATCAAAGTAACGAAAGAGAATCTGGAGAAGGAGCACATCTGTTGCGCCATTTCCAATAACAATGATGTGCAGGTCGCTTCCAAGAAGGCCTGGCTTGCCGGTCGATTTGACGATGGCCT
>JAILMV010000102.1 GCA_024692185.1 Bacteroidales bacterium
AGCCATTTCCTTCAATGTCGATGGAAAGGGTCATAAGGTCCGGCTTCGCCTCGCCCGTAATCTGCCAGCACCAGTCGAAAGTGAATTCTACGTCACTGGTAGAAGCAAGAGCGGCCAGGACAGGAAGTTTGATGCCTGCATTGTAGCTGGTCTTGCCGAACTTCAGGTAATTGGACTGGAGATACATCACCTTAGGATTGTCGGATCCGAGGGAATCGGACCATCCACCGTCTGAAGTAGGACCCCAGATATAGGTGTAGCCTTTTTCGGTGAATGCCTCGATGAATCCCACGCAGGTTTCGGCGGTAAACACGTTAGGAGCAGCAGCTCCGGGGGTGTTTGTGCCTACGGCGTCTCCGGCGGGCTTGGCTTCCGCACCAGCCCAGGTGCTGAGCCATTCAAAATCGTCCTCGAGGAGAACGGTACCGGAAGCGGAACCGCCACCACCGGGATTGTCACCGCCGCCGGGATTGCTGCCGCCTTCAGTGGGTACAATCAGAATGTTGTCCAGGTACCAGCGATTCTGCTTGCGGGTATTGCTGGTAATAGGATTAGGATTGGTAGGGGAAATGACAATGCGGCTCTCGGGACCGATGTCGTTGAGCACGACGGAAACGTGCTGCCACTCGATGCGGCTTTCGCCATCCACCTGGGACTGTGCAGACTCGATTTCACCGCCCACATATTCACCGCCGCCTTCGACGTTGATGCTCAATGTCATAAGGTCAGGCTTGGCGGCACCGGTTATCTGCCAGCACCAGTCGAAGCTGAGTTCTACGTTCTCCTTGCCGGTGATTGCGCTGATCTTAGGGAGTTTGATACCGGCGTTGTAGCTGGTCTTGCCGAACTTCAGGTAGTTGGTCTGGAGATACATTACCTTAGGATTGTCGTCGCCAAGGGAATCCGACCATCCGCCGTCAGCTGTAGGGCCCCAGATATAGCCATAACCACGGGCTGTGAACTCTTCGAAGAATCCAGACTCACCCAGTGTGGTGAAGATGTTGGGGGCTGTTGTATCAGGAGTATTGGTACCGACTGCATCGCCGGCTCCGGAGGCAGTTGTCCAAGGCTCCAGCCACTCGAAGTCATCCCTGAAGTAGATGACCTGGTCCAGACCGCCGTCGACGACCTTGGTCACGATCATTATCACCTTGGATGCATTGGCAGAAATAGCGTAGCCTATGAATGTTGCCTTGTGGCCGCTGAGGGCGCCGAGGTCTTCGGTGCTGCTGGTTCCGGAAACGGTCTTGCCGGCTCCTTCTACTGTGAGGGAAGAGCCGTCATAGACGCCGGATACGGAAACATACTGAGGAGCACTCACGCTCAGGGCGTCGAGAGTAGTGCTGATGTCTGTTGCCTCGGGATAGCTGGGCTCGGAACTGGATGTGATCTTGAAGTCTTCCAGTTCGCTAACCGTAGGAAGTCCGCCTTCGGTGCCCTTCACACCTCTGAAGCTGACCACGTCACCTGCGGAGACGGATTGCTTGGAGGAGAGCAGCATATTGGCGCTGCCGTCGGAAAGGACGATCTTGCTGCCGTCGCTTGCCATTACCATAGCGCCGCTGACGTTCACGAAGTTGCCATCCTTCACGGATGCGAGGGAGGAAATGGTGGCGTCCACGGCCCCACGATACTTGTCGCCGTTCTGGTAGACGATGACGTAGGAATAACTGATGAGCTTGGCACCGTGGAAAATTACGGTATCACGGCGGGGGAGAAGTATGCCGCTGGCGTCAGAATTGTCTGCAGCACTTATGGACACGCCTTCAGTAGTGCCGGAACCTTTTTCGGGCGACACGCTGATCCAGTCAGGAGCGTCGACCGTCCAGTCGCCGTCGGCATATACAGTTATGACTTTAGCCTCGGCATTGGTTGCTGCGAATTCGATATAATCGGATTCGGCTATGACGGCCTTGGCTTCTGGACTCTCCTTCTCGGTACAGGAGGATACCCCGAAGACGAGCGAGAAGGCCAGGCCGCATAGAGCTATATTGCGTATATGTTTCATGATTATATACATTTAATTACTAAAAAGCAAGTCCGTCTACCCAGCCGGGGTTCTGTACAAGCTTGTGATTGAGAGAACGGTCGTCGATGGGGACCGGATAGAGATAGTCGCGGCTCTCGTCGAACTGTATCTGAATGTTCTGATAAGGCTCGATGTAGCCCTTGTCGCCATCGGTGAGGAAGATGTCGGTACCGATCTGACGCAGATAGGTAGCTGCACTTGCAGCAGGCTTGGGATCTTCCTTTCCGTAGAGATAGATGTCGTTCTTGCCGTCACCGTCTACGTCGTAGGCGCCCTTGCCGGGGAAGTAGCAGCCGATAATCTTCTGCTGGTCGATGCAATGACCGCACTTCCAGCGCATAAGGTCGGCATAACGGAAGCCTTCCTGGGCGAGCTCGACGGCACGCTCACGGCGGATCTCGAGGATAACGCCCTTGTTGCCGCCGCTGACGTTGGTGTAACCCCATTCGGCTGAGCCCAGGTAAGGATCGGGATTGGCGTTGGCAGCTGCCATATCCAGATGAGGCATTCCGACACGGTCACGCAGCTTGTTGACGGACTTGTCCAGGTCGCCCTGGGTCAGGGTGCCAAGTTCAGCCTTTGCTTCGGCGAATACAAGGTATGCTTCGCCCAGGCGGAAGATGGGAAGGTCGTTGTAGGACCTGTCGAACTTGTCGTTGGCGGCGTTGTTCTTCTCCATCACGAACTTGGCCATCTGGTAACCGGTGAGGGTGATGTCCATATCTATGCCTTCGGTGGCTCCGGAATACTTGTAGGTGGTGCCACTGAGGATGAGGCGGGAATAACCGGGAATCCTGATGGTCTGAGACAGACGCGGGTCGCGGTCCTTGAGCTCTTCGGCAAGCACCATAGTCTCCCAGCCGGCCTTGTCGGTGAAGCGGGTGCCGTCCTTCATCAGGTAGGCGTTCACGAACTTCTTGGTAAGGCTGATTCGACCCTGTGAGTTCATAAGGGCAGATGCGGTGGCATTGTGCATGAGCTCCAGGCCGTAGTCGAAGTTGATGGACAGGATGTATTCATCCTTGTTTGCATCGTACTCCGAGAACAGGACAGCGTAGTCAAGGTCGGGATTGCCGGTGGTGTAGAGCTTGAAAGGCCCCTTGTCGATCAACTGCTCAGCAGCGTCTGCCGACTGCTCCAGATACCATTTCCAGTCTTTCCAGTCGCTGGTATCCCAGGTGGTGCCGCTCATTGTGGCATAGTCACTGTGATACTTGCGGAATGTACCCTCGAAGAGGCAGAAACGGGCCTTGAGAGCCAGCGCTGCCCATTTTGTCAGACGATAGTGCAGGCCGTTGGAATAGGAATCGGGAAGATTCTCGATGGCAAAATCGATATCCTCGATCATATGCTGCATTACTACTTCCCTGGAAGAACGGGGACCGAAGAGGACCGTCGAGTCGTTGGACGCCAGTTCGTAGTCGCTCCAGGGAACGTCGCCGAAACGCATAGTCTTGTCGAAGTAGATGTATGCACGGAAGAAGCGGCAGACTGCTGCATATTGCAGCTTTGCGGCTTCATCCTCGCAGTTGGTCTCCATATATGCAAGAGCTGTATTCAGCTTGCGGAGGTCA
>JAILMV010000134.1 GCA_024692185.1 Bacteroidales bacterium
TCCATCATGCGCGAGTTCATCGGCGGACAGACTTTGTAAGAGAATGAAACAGACCGAACAGAATTCCCTGTATTCCGGCTTGGACCAGATGTCCACGGAAGAACTCCTCGCCGGCATCAACACCGAGGACCGCAAGGTGCCTGAGGTGGTGGCCGGATGCATCCCTCAGATATCCCGTTTCGTGGACGGAGTGGTGGAGAGGATGCGCAAGGGAGGCCGGGTGTTCTATATCGGTGCCGGAACCAGCGGCCGTCTGGGCATTACCGACGCATCGGAGATACTTCCTACCTATGGCCTGGACGGGGCCTTCATCGGCATAATAGCCGGTGGCGACGGGGCCATCCGCAGGGCAGTCGAGGGTGCGGAAGATGATCCCTTGCAGGGCTGGAAGGACCTTCAGGCCTTCAAGCCGGGGCCGAAGGACAGCATAGTGGGAATCAGCGCTTCGGGCGGGGCTCCCTATGTGCTGGAGGCCGTCCGCGAGGCTGGAAAGCTGGGCATGCTGACCTCCTGCATCACCTGTAATGAAGATGCTCCCATAGCCGCGGTGGCGGAATGCCCCATAGTTGCGGTGGTCGGTCCCGAATTCGTGACCGGCAGCACCAGGATGAAGGCCGGCACTGCCACCAAACTAATCCTGAATATGATATCCACCTCCGTGATGATACGCCTGGGGCACGTGAAGGGAAACCATATGGTGGACATGCAGCTCACCAACAAGAAACTGGTGGACCGCGGAGCCCGTATGATCATGGAAGAGACGGGCATTTCGGATTATGAAAAGGCTAAGGCGCTGCTACTCGAACACGGCAGCGTGCGTGCGGTCATCGACTCAATCAAGATCTAATTCTTCCCTTTCGTTGAAGGGCTCTAGGAAGGGATTTTCCATCCTTTCGCGGGCAATGGTGCTGGCGGGGCCGTGGCCGGGGTAGATGTCGGTTTCTCCCGGAAGGAAGATCAGTTTTTCCATTATCGAGCGTATCTCGGAGTCGTAGTCGCCTCCGGGGAGATCGGTGCGGCCGATTGTGCCTGCGAAGAGGGTGTCGCCGGTGAACATCAGATGGTCCCCTTCGTTATAGAAGCATACGCTGTCCGGAGTGTGGCCCGGCGTCGTTATTATCCTGAACTTGCTCGTAAGGCCTGTCTTTCCTGCTGCTGCGCCGGAGTCATTCCCGTCCTCGCCGGAAAAAGGCTCGGCCGGAAAAGCTCCGGTCTCCGCAGCGGATATTACGGGAATTGAGAATCTGCCGAGGATATTGTCGAGGCCGAGGATATGGTCCGGGTGACGGTGGGTGAGGAGTATGGCGGAGGGAACTATGCCTTCGGAATCAAGATAATCGTACAACGCCCCAATCTCCTGCTCGGTAAAACCGGGGTCCACTATCACGCAATCTCCCCCGTCGGAAGCCACGTAGGCGTTCTCCTGAAAGGCATTGCAAACAAATCGGCGTATTTTCATCGGAAGGCAGTAAAATCTCTTTACAAATTTAAGAATAAAATGTTAATTTTGTAAGTTAAGACCAAATTGTGTACTGAATGCATATAGGCGTAGCAGGAAATATCGGAAGCGGCAAGACAACCCTCACCAGGATGCTGGCTGAGCATTATGGCTGGAAGCCGCAATTCGAATCGGTCACATACAATCCCTATCTGGAGGACTACTACAAGGACATCCCCCGGTGGTCTTATAATCTGGAGACCTACTTCTTGGCACAGCGCTTCAAGGACGTGCTGGAGATAGCCAAGTCGAAGGAGGTCATCATCCAGGACCGCACCATTTCCGAGGGCGTTTACATCTTCGTGGCCAACAACTACGAGATGGGCAATCTTTCCGAAAGGGATTACAAGACCTATATGCAGCTTTTCGAGCTGATGATGAGCACGGTCAAGCAACCCGACCTCCTCATCTACCTCAAATCCGGCATCGAGCATCTGGTGGCCAATATCCAGAAGCGCGGCCGCGAGTATGAGCAGAGCATCAGCATCGAATACCTCGACGGGCTCAACCGCCACTACGAGGAATGGATCTCCAAATACACCGGCCCGCTGCTGGTCGTGGAGACCGACAACATCGATTTTAAGAATAACCCCGAGGATTTCGCCGCGATCACCGACCGTATCGATGCGCAGCTCTTCGGCCTGTTTTGAAACATAAAACACTAAAAGTCATGCATATAGCTATCGCAGGTAATATCGGAAGCGGCAAAACCACATTGACCAAGATGCTGGCCGCCCACTATGGATGGATTCCCAAGTTCGAGTCTGTGGATTTCAATCCTTATCTCGCAGACTTCTACGAGGATATGGCCCGTTGGTCGTTCAATCTGCAGATCTACTTCCTGAACAAGCGTTTCAAGGACGTGGTGGATATCTCCAAGACGGACGACGTGATTATCCAGGACCGTACTATCTACGAGGATGCCCGCATCTTTGCGCCCAATCTCCACGATATGGGCCTGATGAGCTCACGTGACTTCGAGAACTATTCCGACCTGTTTGACCTTATGATGAGTCTGGTAGGTTATCCGGACCTGCTAATCTACCTCAAGAGCAGCATTCCCAACCTCATAGCCCAGATCCAGAAGCGCGGCCGTGAATACGAGCGCAGCATACGTATCGACTATCTGACCGGTCTTAACGAAAAGTACGAGAACTGGATTGCCGATTACAAGGGAAATCTCCTGGTCATCGATGCCGACAATATCAAGTTCGGCAACAAGCCCGAGGACTTCGAGAAGGTTACCGACATGATCGATGCCCAGATGTTCGGACTGTTCTCGGCTCCCAAGGCGAAGACCACAGATTTTTGATATAATCATGACACAGAAAAACCGACCTACCATCATCGATTTCGTCGAGAAGTACACAGCCAAGTACGCCGACAAAACCTTCCTGCGTGAGAAGCAGGGCGATGTATGGACCGAAACATCTTTCAAGAAGACCCGTGACGAGGGCCGCATCCTGGCAGCCGGATTCATGGCGCTGGGGCTCAAGAAAGGGGAAAAAGTCGCCCTTCTCTCCGAGGGCCGCAATCTCTGGATAATGACCGAACTTGGCATTCTCTACGCCGGCGGCGTGGACGTGCCTCTTTCGTATAAGTTGGAATCCGACTACGACCTCACATTCCGCATCAACCATTCCGACGCCCAGTTCGTGGTGGCATCGGTAGGCGAGTTGCACAAGGTGCGCAGGGTCATCGACAAGTGCCCTGCGGTGAAGAAGGTCATAGTCCTGGACGATGTCGAGCTCCAGAAGGGAGAAATCTTCATCGGCGCCGTCCGCGAGATGGGCCTGAAGTTCCTGAAGGACAATACCGCCAAGCTCGAGGAGCGTATAGCTTCCGTGGGCCCCGACGACTATGCCAACATCTCCTATACTTCCGGCACCACCGCTGACCCTAAGGGCATACTGCTGACCCACCGCAACTACACTGCGAACGTGGAGCAGGGCGCATCCGTCATCAGCATACACGAAGATGCAGTGATGCTGATAGTTCTCCCTCTGGACCATTGCTTCGCGCACGTGGCGGGTTTCTACACCATGATGATGTACGGCGGCAGCATCGCCACCGTGCCCGTGGGTAAGACCCAGCTTGCCACCCTGCGCAACATCCCCGGCGCCATCAGGGACACCCGTCCGCACATAATGCTTTCTGTTCCGGCCATCACCCGCAGTTTCAAGAAAAACATAGAGGGCGCCATCCGCGCCAAGGGTCCCAGGGTGGAGAAACTCTTCAACTGGGCAGTCAAGCTTGCCATAGGCTACAACCGCGAGTACTACAACGCGGGCAAGCCCTGGATCAAGCAGTTCTGGAAAAAGCCTCTCATCAGCTTCTTCGACCGTAAGCTCTTCAAGACCGTGCGCGACAGTGCGTTCGGCGGAAGGATGAAGTTCTTCGTGGGCGGCGGAGCCCTGCTGGACATCGAACTCCAGCGCTGGTTCTGCGCCATCGGAGTGCCCGTCTATCAGGGCTACGGCCTTTCCGAGGCCACTCCTATCATCTGCGCGAACTCTGCCGGCCATGCCATCTTCGGCAGCTCCGGCCGCACCGTGCAGCCTATGGACATCAAGATTTGCGACGAGGACGGCAAGGAAGTCCCCGACGGAGTTACCGGCGAGATCGTCATCCGCGGCGAGAACGTGATGGCCGGATACTGGAAGAATCCGGAATCCACCGCCAGCACCATCATCGACGGATGGCTGCATACCGGGGACCGCGGCTATCTCTACCCCCGCGACCGCCGCTATCTCTATGTGACCGGCCGTTTCAAGAGCCTGCTCATCAGCGCCGACGGCGAGAAGTATTCTCCCGAGGGCTATGAGGACAGCCTCACCGACGGCAGCAAGTACATCGACCAGGTAATCATCCACAACAACCAGAACCCCTATACCATCGTGCTGATAGTGCCCAACAAGGAGGCCCTGCGCCGTACCCTGAAGGAGAAGCAGCCTGCGCTCGACCCCGAGTCCCGCGAGGGCAAGGAGGCCATGCTGAAGATGATCCAGGCGGAATGCGATTCCTATAAGAAGGGCGGTTCTCACGAGGGGATGTTCCCGGAGAAATGGCTGCCCGCGGCAATAGCAGTGCTGCCCGAGCCTTTCACCGAGCAGAACGGCCTGGTGAACTCCACATCCAAGATAGTCAGGGGAAAAGTTGAAAAATTCTACGCGGATCGCATAGAATTTGCATACACACCCGAGGGCAAGAACCTCATGAACGATAAAAACATAGAATCTATCTAAAACAAACAATCAATATGGCAAACAAAAACAAAAACATGGTCGCCATCATCACGATGTGTTTCATCTTCGCGATGATTTCTTTCGTTACTAATATGGCGGCTCCTTTCGGTCAGATCTGGGGCAATCAATACGAATGGTCCAGGATGGCCGGTAACCTGATGAACTTTGCGGCATACCTCTTCATGGGTATCCCTGCAGGCAAGATGCTCATCAAGTACGGTTACAAGAAAACCACGCTCATCGCCCTTGCAGTAGGTTTCATCGGTGTGTGCATCCAGTATCTTTCCAGCTTTGGCTTCCTTGCTGGCAGCGCCATCTATGTATATCTGCTCGGTGCATTCGTATGCGGTTTCTGCGTATGTATGCTCAACACCGTGGTGAACCCCATGCTCAACATCCTCGGCGGTGGCGGCAACAAGGGTAATCAGTACATCCAGATCGGAGGTACCCTGAACTCCCTCACCGGAACCCTTACTCCTCTGCTGGTAGGCGCCCTCATCGGCACCGTATCCGCCAGCACCTCCATGGCCGACGTGACCCCTCTGCTCTTCATCGCAATGGGTGTTTTTGCAGTTGCATTTGCCATTATTTCCTTTGTCAAGATCCCCGAACCCGCACAGGAGCGCAAGGCTACCGTCTATGAGCACAGCGCATGGAATTTCCGTCACTTCGTGCTCGGCGCAGTCGCCATCTTCTTCTATGTAGGTATCGAGGTTGGTATCCCCGCACAGATCATATTCTATCTTTCCGACGCAACCGAGAAGGGCGCAGGCATCCTCGTGAACGGTGCCGCCATCGGTGGCGCAGTCGCTGCAGTTTACTGGCTGCTCATGATGGTAGGCCGTTTCAGCAGTACCGTCATCTCCGGAAAGGTCAGCACCCGTGCCCAGATGATCATGGTGAGCGCCGTGGCCATCGTGCTCGTGCTGGTTGCCATCCTCATCCCCAAGACTGTTACCGTCAACATGCCCGGCTACAGTGCCGCCGACGGTTTCGCAATGTTCCAGGTTCCTCTGAGCTGCCTCTTCCTCGTGCTCTGCGGTCTTTGCACCTCCGTTATGTGGGGAGCAATCTTCAACCTCGCAGTCGAGGGCCTTGGCAAGTACACCGAAGCTGCTTCCGGTATCTTCATGATGCTGGTCGTGGGTGGCGGTATCATGCCTTTCATCCAGAACTGGATTGCCAAGGTGGCCGGTTACATGAACAGCTACTGGCTCGTAATTGCAATGCTCGTATTTCTCCTCTACTATGGAGTTGCCGGCTGCAAGAATGTCAACAAAGATATTAAGGTCGATTAATTATGGATAAAGATTACGTAGTAGGTATCGACATAGGCGGCCAGAGCAGCAAGCTCGGCGTGGTCGATGCTCGTGGCGAGGTTCTCGCACAGAGTGTGGTTAAAGCTAATGGCAGCACCGATGCAGATGTCATTATCAAGGAACTTGCAGATGCAGTCATCAAACTTGTAGCCCAGTCCGGCAAGCACGGACAGATCCGCGGCATCGGCGTAGGTGCCCCTAACGGAAACTATTATACCGGAAGCATAGCCTTTGCACCCAATCTCCCTTGGGCAGCCCACGGCGAGGTCAAGTTCGCCCAGAAGCTCTCCGAGGCCTGCGGAGGCATCCCCGTCTCCCTTACCAACGATGCCAATGCGGCTGCTGTGGGCGAAATGGCCTACGGTGTAGCCAAGGGTATGAAGAACTTCATCATGATCACCCTCGGAACCGGTGTCGGCTCCGGCATAGTGGTTAACGGAGAGGTTCTTTACGGTTCCGACGGCTTTGCCGGCGAGCTCGGCCATACCATCGCAGTGCGTCATAACGGACGTCTCTGCGGTTGCGGCCGCACCGGTTGCCTCGAAGCATATTGCTCCGCCATCGGAGTTGCCCGTACCGCCCGCGAGTGGCTGGACCTCAGCGACGAGCCTTCACTCCTCCGCGAGGTGCAGAACATTACCTCCAAGGACGTTTACGAGGCAGCAAAGGAGGGAGATGCCGTGGCAAAGCGCGTCTTCGACTTCACCGGCCGCATCCTCGGCGAGAAGTTGGCAGACTTCATCCAGTTCTCCGCTCCCGAGGCCATAGTGCTCTTCGGTGGCCTGGCCCGTGCCAGGGACTTCATATATGAGCCCACTTTCAAGGCAATGAACGACAACGTGCTGCCTTTGTGGAAGGGCAAGGTGAAACTGCTCTTCTCCCAGCTTAAGGAGAGCGATGCCGCCATCCTCGGCGCATCTGCCCTTGCCTGGGAACTTTAGAAACAACTTTAAAACAAATAAAGAAAATGAGAAAAAGTTTTTTGTTCGCAGTCCTCGCAGCAGGACTTGCCGTAGTTGCTTGCTCGCCCAAGGCTGAGGAAGCAGCAGTAGAAGAAGGCGAGAAGGCCGCCGAGACAGTGGAAGAGGTCGTGAAGACCGCCGCTGATTACAAGCCTTCCAAGAAGCAGATCGACTCCGTTTCCTACCTCGTGGGTATCAACTTCGGTTCCTTCATCAAGGGATACGATTTCGGCGATCTCAACTATGCCCAGATCAAGAAGGGTATGAACGATTTCATCAACGCCAAGGGCAATATGCGTGACCCTGACTTCGGTGAGCAGTTCAAGATCAATCCTGAGGAGATGAACCGCCTCTTCGGCGAGTTCCTCGAGAACAGGCGTTCCCTCAAGCTCCTTACCAATAAGGAAGCAGAGGAGAAGTTCCTTGCCAAGAACAAGACCAAGGAAGGTGTCGTCGAGCTCGAGAGCGGCCTCCAGTACAAGATTATCAAGGAAGGTGGCGTGAAACCTACCAGCGACAAGGATACCGTTTGGGTACGTTATCAGGGCAAGACCCTCGATGGCAATGTATTCGACGAGGTTACTCCCGACCGCGATTCCGTCCGTTTCACCCTCAACCGTGTAGTCAAGGGCTGGACCGAAGGTATCCAGCAGGTTGGCGAAGGCGGAACCATCGAACTCTATGTTCCCGCCAAGCTCGGTTATGGCGAGCGCGGAAATCAGGGCATCGAGCCCAACTCCATGCTCATCTTCACCGTCGATCTTTGCAAGGTTGCTCCTTTCGTAGAGAAAGAGGAAGAAGCCGAATAAAGATTAATTACTCATTCTCATCATAGATGACGTCCTCTTCTTCGAGGTCGTCATCTTCTTTTTCGTCCTCGTCGTCGTCGTCGAGGTCTTCGTCGTCGTCGTCATCGTCGTCGAGGCCTAGCATGCCGAGGATGCCGGAAGGCTTCTCGCCGGGCAGGCGGCGACGGTTGTCGGGAAGGTCTTCGAAGGCTACGTAGCCGTGCTCGAATTCGATGGGAAGGGGGCCCTTGGTTTCCACGCAGATGGGGAGCTGCACGTCCTTGGCGGGCTCTACGCCCTCGAAAGTGATGGTGACGCTCTTTTTGGAAACCACGTCATAGAAATAGGTGAATTTGACTATTCCGGCGTTCACGGTGTCGGCGATGCTGACTTCATCGACGGCTTTGTTGCCGGGCAGGGGCATCAGGGCGAAGCGTCCTGCAACGTCCCCGGCCTCGTCGAAAGCTTTGAAAAGAATCTGCTGGTCCTGAGGGAACTCAAGATCCGCACGCAACTGCTTGTGCAGGGTGTACAACGAATTTGTCGAGTTGATCAGATAGACCCTGAAAAACCCCTTGATTCCTTCTAACGTGACGCGGTAACGATATGTCATCTTCTAACTAATTTTCGAAATACAATGCGAATATACGAGAAATTTGCTAAATTTGGTTATGCTTTCGCACGATAAATACAGCACCATAGCCGCAGCATCCGAAGGCCTCTTCAAGGATAGCGGCAGCCGTTTTATCGCCTATGCTTTCCCAATAAGTTCGGAAAGCGAAGTCAAAGGGATAGTAGATGCCTTGCGCAAGGAACACCATGCGGCAAGGCATCATTGTTTCTCTTACCGCATAGCCAAGGTGGAAGAAGGCCCCGATGGGCCCGCCTTGACCCAGGAAGGTGTGTGGCGTGCCAACGACGACGGAGAACCCTCCGGCACCGCCGGCCGTCCTATACTCGGGCAGATTGATTCCCGCGGCCTCCAGAACGTGCTGGTGGTAGTGGTCCGCTATTTCGGAGGCATACTCCTGGGCGTGCCCGGGCTGATCAGGGCCTACAAATCCGCCACCGCCGACGCCCTGGACAAGGCACAGATAATAGAGAAGACTGCGACCCGCCGCTGGCGCATTTCCTTCGGCTACGAACTCATGCCTGCAGTCATGGGAGAACTTAAATCCCTGGGCCTGGAAGTAGCCTCCAGGGAATTCGACGAAGGCTGCAACTTCGAAATTGAGACTCCTCTTTCGAAAGAGCCGCAATTTTTGGAACATATCGAAAATTTAGGTATCTTTAAAGATAAAATCATTTTAATTCTATGAGCAAAGTACATGTATTCAACGCAGGCCCCTGTCTTCTGCCGCAGGTAGCCATTGAGCACGCCCGCGAGGCCCTGCTCGATTTCAAGGGCACTGGTGTTTCCCTGATATCCATTTCGCACAGGACCAAGGAGTGGGAAGAGACCATGAACGAGACACGTGCTCTCTGGCGTGAGATCCTCAACATTCCTGATGAGTACGAAACCGTATTCCTCGGCGGTGGCGCAAGCCTGCAATTCCTGTATGTTGCCATGAACTTCCTCGAGAAGAAGGCGGCCTACCTCGATACCGGTGTTTGGGCCCACAAGGCTTTGAAAGAAGCCCAGGGTCTGGGAGAAGCATATGCTATCGCATGCTCCAAGGATAAGAATTATACCTACATCCCCAAGGGATACGAAATCCCCAAGGATCTGGACTATTTCCACATCACCACCAACAATACCATCTACGGTACTGAAATCAAGCATGATATGGATTGCCCCGTTCCCCTCATCGCCGATATGTCCTCCGACATCCTCAGCCGCAGGGTGGACGTCAGCAAGTATGCAATGATCTACGGTGGTGCGCAGAAGAACGCAGGCCCTGCCGGCGTTGCCTTCGCCATCATCCGCAAGGACGCTCTCGGAAAGGTCAGCCGCTACATCCCTACGATGCTCGACTACCGCGTGCACCTAGACAAGGAATCCATGTTCAACACTCCTCCGGTGTTCAGCATCTTCGTGATGAACGAGACCCTCAAGTGGCTCAAGGGCATAGGCGGCATCGACGCCATCCACGCAATCGACGAGAAGAAGGCTGCCACCCTCTATGCAGAAATCGACCGCAACCCTCTCTTCGTAGGCACTGCCGAGAAGGAAGACCGTTCCATAATGAACGTCTGCTTCGTGATGGCTCCCGGCTACGAGGCCCTGCAGGACGAGTTCCTCGCCTTCGCCAAGAGCAAGAACATCATCGGCATCAAGGGCCACCGCTCCGTCGGAGGATTCCGTGCATCCCTCTACAATGCCTGCACCCAGGAAGATGTCGAGGCTCTCACCGCCGCAATGAAAGAATTCGAAGCTCTAAAGAAATGAAAGTCCTTATAGCAACCCAGAAACCCTTCGCCGCCGCAGCGGTGGCCGGGATCAAAGATATACTCGAGAAAGGCGGCCACGAGGTCGTGCTCCTCGAGAAATATGCCGAGCAGGCAGATTTCGTGAAGGCCGTCGCCGATGTCGAGGCCATCATCATCCGTTCGGACAAAGTGACCGCCGAGGTCCTCGATGCGGCCAAGAAACTGAAGATAGTGGTACGCGCCGGCGCAGGTTACGACAATGTGGACCTTGCCGCTGCTAGCGCCCACGGAGTGGTCGTGATGAACACCCCCGGACAGAACTCCAACGCAGTTGCCGAGCTGGCCATCGCCATGATGATCTTCATGGCCCGCACCCAGTTCACGCCTGCCACGGGTTCCGAAGTGCAGGGTAAGACCCTCGGTATCCAGGCCTTCGGCAACGTAGGCCGTCTGGTTGGCGCAAAGGCCAAGGCTATGGGTATGAAGGTGAAGGCCCTCGACCCCTTCCTCAGCGACGAGCAGATAGTGGCCGGCGGTGCAGAGCCCGTGCATAGCCTGGACGAGCTCTATGCAGGCAGCGACTACGTTTCCCTGCATATTCCCGCCCTCCCTTCCACCATCGGCAGCATTAACTACGATCTGATTACCAAGATGCCCAAGGGAGCTACCCTAGTGAACACCGCCCGCAAGGAGGTCATCGACGAGGCCGGTCTGGAGAAAGCCCTCGAGGAGCGTCCGGACCTGAAATACGTCACCGACGTGGCCCCCGACAATCTCGCCGTCCTTCAGGAGAAGTTCGGTCTGCGCGTATTCGCAACTCCCAAGAAGATGGGTGCCCAGACCTCCGAGGCCAACATCAATGCCGGTCTCGCAGCAGCCCGCCAGATAGTGGATTACTTCGCCACCGGAAACACCAGGTTCCAGGTAAACAAATAAGATATGGTAACAGTCAAGCCTTTCGAGGCCATCAGGCCTCCCAAGAATATAGTCACCGAGGTGGCAGCACCTCCGTACGACGTGCTCAACTCCGCCGAAGCCAAGGCTATGGCGGGGGAGAAGAGCTTGCTGCACATCACCAAGCCCGAAATCGACTTCGATCCCATAGCGGACGAGCACTCCCAGCCCGTTTACGACAAGGCCGTGGAAAACTTCAAACTCTGGAAGGAGCGCGGCTGGCTGGTGCGTGACCCCAAGCCCTGCTACTATGTCTATTCCCAGACCATGGACGGCCGTACCCAGTACGGAATAGTGCTCTGTGCCCACGCCGCCGACTACAAGAACGGCCTCATCAAGAAGCACGAGCTCACCCGCAAGGACAAGGAAGATGACCGCATGGTGCACGTGCGCATCCAGAACGCCAACATCGAGCCTGTGTTCTTCGCCTACAAGGACAATGCGGAGATCAACGCCATAGTCGCCAAGACCGTGGCAGGACCTTCAGAATACAAGTTCACCGACGAAAACAATTTCGGCCACGAGTTCTGGGTGATTGACGACGACGCCACGGTGGCCCGCATCACCGATATCTTCACCACCCAGGTACCTGCATTCTACGTTGCCGACGGTCATCACCGCACGGCAGCCGCAGCCCGAGTGTGCGAGGAGAAGATGGCCCACAATCCCAATCATACCGGCAAGGAAGAGTACAACTACTTCATGGCCGTATGCTTCCCCGAGAGCCATCTCAAGATCATCGACTACAACCGTGTGGTGAAGGACCTGAACGGCCTTTCCAAGGAAGCATTCCTGAAGGCCCTGGAGGAGGATTTCGAACTCGCCGAAATCAAGGGCGAAACCAAGAATCCCACGGGACTTCACAACTTCAGCATGTATCTCGACTCCAAATGGTACTCCCTCAGCGCCAAGGCCGGCCGTTACGACGATTCCGACCCTATCGGCGTGCTGGACGTTACCATCCTTTCCAAGCTTGTGCTGGACAAGATCCTCGGAATCAAGGACCTGCGTACCGACAAGCGTATCGATTTCGTAGGAGGTATCCGCGGCCTGGGCGAGCTCAGCAAGCGCGTGGACAGCGGCGAGATGGCAGTAGCCTTCGCCCTCTATCCCGTTTCCATGAAGCAGCTCACCGACATTGCCGACACCGGCAACATCATGCCTCCGAAGACCACCTGGTTCGAGCCCAAGCTCCGTTCCGGGCTGGCGATTCATTCGTTGGATTAAAATGATTTTATGAAAGACTACACCGCGCAAATACACAGCACGCTGAAGACTTTCTTCGGGTACGACACTTTCAAGGGGGACCAGGAGCAGGTGATCAACCACCTTCTCAATGGCGGCGATGCCTTCGTGCTGATGCCGACAGGAGGAGGAAAGAGCCTTTGTTACCAGTTGCCCGCCTTGGTGGCGGAGGGCACGGCAATCGTGATCTCTCCGCTGATCGCACTTATGAAGAACCAGGTGGATGTGCTGCGCGGCTTCGTGAACGGCGAAGAGAGCATTGCGCATTTCCTTAACTCGTCCCTATCGAGGCAGGAAATCGACGAGGTCCGTACCGACCTTCTGTCCGGCAGGACCAAGATACTCTACGTGGCTCCCGAATCCCTCACGAAGGAAGAGAATGTAGCCCTTCTCAAAGAGATAAAGATATCTTTCTATGCTGTGGACGAGGCGCACTGTATTTCGGAATGGGGGCATGACTTCCGTCCGGAATACCGCCGCATCCGCAGTCTTGTGAACGAAATAGGGCGTTCGCCTATAATCGCCCTCACCGCCACGGCTACCCCCAAGGTGCAGAGCGACATACTCAAGAACCTCGGCATCCAGGATGCAGTCATATTCAAGTCCTCCTTCAACCGCCCGAACCTCTACTACGAAATCCGCAACAAGGTCGAGCCGGAGAAGGACATAGTGCGCTTCATCCGCCAGAACCCCGGGAAATCCGGCATCATCTACTGCCTCAGCCGCAAGAAGGTCGAGGAGATGGCCGCCTTCCTGAGCATCAACGGTGTGCGCGCCCTGCCTTATCACGCCGGGCTGGAAGCCAAGGTGCGTGCCGAGAACCAGGACAAGTTCCTGATGGAGGAGATAGATGTGATAGTGGCCACAATCGCCTTCGGAATGGGTATCGACAAGCCGGACGTGCGTTTCGTCATCCACTACGACATCCCCAAGAGCATCGAAAGCTACTATCAGGAGACAGGCCGTGCCGGCCGCGACGGGGAAGAAGGCATCTGCATAACCTACTACTCCTACAAGGATATACGCAAGTTGGAGAAGTTCATGCAGGGCAAGCCCGTGGCGGAGCAGGAAATCAGCCGCCAGCTGCTGAACGAAGTGGTGGCCTATGCCGAATCCGGTCAGTGCCGAAGGAAGCTGCTGCTGAACTACTTCGGCGAGGAGTATGGCCAGGAGAACTGCGGCTGCTGCGACAACTGTCTGCATCCCAAACCCGTATTCGACGGGCGCAAGGACATGCAGCTGGTCATCGAACTCATCACCAGTCTCCCCGAGCACTTCAAGGTGGAGCATCTGGCCTGCATACTTTCCGGCAAGGAAACCGCCCTCATAAAGAGCTACAAGCACGACGAACTGGAATTCTTCGGCAAGGGCAGCGCCCACGACGAGCGCTTCTGGATAACCGTCATACATCAGGGCGTGGTGCATCATCTGCTCGAAAAGGAGATAGAATCCTACGGTCTCATCTCGGTCACCGAATCTGGCCTGGAGTTCCTGAAGAACCCCTGGAAGCTGGAACTGGTGCAGGACGGCGTATTTACCGACGACGGCTCCGAGGACTTCGACGACGATGAGGGCCTGGCTGCCGCAAATGCGGTCCGCGGCGGAGGTGGCTGCGACGAAACCTTGCTGAAGATGCTGAAGGACCTCCGCAAGGATCTGGCCCGCAGGCTCAAGCTCCAGCCCTGGATCATCTTCGGTGATCCAGCCCTGCAGGATATGGCCATACTCTATCCGATTACCATCGAAGAGGTCCGCAACTGCCAGGGAGTGGGCGAGGGCAAGGCCCGCAAGTTCGGCCCCGAGTTCGTGAAGATGATTGCGAAATATGTTGAGGAAAACGAGATTACCCGCCCGGACGATTTCGTGGTGAAATCCGCTCCCAACCGCAGCGCAAACAAGATTTTCATAATCCAGAGCATAGACCGCCGCATGGATCTGGAGGACATCGCCTCCGCCAAGGGAATGGACATCGAGGAACTGGTTTCCGAGATCGAGGGCATAGTTTCCACCGGCACCAAACTGAACCTGGATTACTACATTGAAGAGAATTACGACGAGGAAGATGTCGAGGACATCTACGATTACTTCCGCTCAGAGGCCGAGTCCGATTCGGTGGAAGATGCCATCGCAGCCCTCGCCGGGGATTTCGAAGAACTGGAAATCCGCCTCATCCGCATAAAGTTCCTCTGTGACATAGCATCGTGATACCTAAAGATACAGTTGACCTCATCCTCAACACCGTCCGTATCGAGGACATAGTCGGGGATTTCGTGACGCTCAAGCGCCGCGGGGCCAACTATGTGGCCTGTTGTCCCTTCCATCAGGAGAAGACTCCGTCGTTCTACGTATCACCTTCGAAAGGCATATTCAAGTGTTTCGGCTGCGGCAAGTCCGGCTCGGCCGTCGGCTTCCTGATGGAGCACGAACACAGTTCCTATGTGGAGGCCCTGCGCTACATTGCCAAACGCTATAACATCGAGGTGGTGGAGGAGGAAGAATCTCCCGAAGTCCTGGCCAGCCGCCAGCGCAGCGAAAGTCTGATGCTGGTGAGCGAGTTCGCGCAGAAATTCTTCGTGGAGCAGATGAAAGAAGGGGAGGGAAAGGACGTGGGCCTGGCCTACTACCATTCCCGCCGTCTCGAAGACGAGACCATAGCCAAATTCGGTCTCGGCTGGGCCCCCTCCGGAAAAGATGAGCTACTGCAGGCCGCCCGCAAGGCCGGTTACAAGGATGAATACCTGCTGGACGCAGGCTTGGCCGTGCGCCGCGAGGACGGCAGCCTGGCGGACAAGTTCCGCGAGAGGGTGATGTTCCCCATACAGTCGGTGAGCGGCCGTACCATCGCCTTCAGCGGCCGTACGCTAAAGGCGGACAATCCCGCGAAATACGTCAACTCCCCGGATACGGAGATTTACCGCAAGAGCAACATCCTCTTCGGCATCTACTTTGCCAAGAGCGACATCTCCCGCCAGAATGAATGTATTATAGTCGAGGGGAACATCGACTATGTGATGATGCAGCAGCTGGGCATCCACAACGTGGTAGCCCCCTGTGGAACCGCCCTTACCACCCAGCAGGTGCGCCTGATAGGTAAGTTCACGGAGAACATCCTCCTGATGAACGATGGGGACAAGGCCGGCATCCACGCATCCCTGAAAGATATAGACCTGATACTCTACGAGGGCCTGAACGTGCGCGTGGTGCTTCTCCCCGACGGGGAAGATCCGGATTCGTTCAGCAAAGGCCGCTCCCTGGAGGAGGTCCAGAGATACATAGAGGACAATGCCAAGGATTTCCTGGATTTCAAGTCCGACATACTTCTCGGCGAGGCTGCCGGAAATCCCCTCAAGAAG
>JAILMV010000194.1 GCA_024692185.1 Bacteroidales bacterium
TAGTAGGTGGCACCTGCATGCAGCTGCCTTTTCTCCACTTCTTCCCAGTCATAATAGCTGTCCAGAGTCCAGTCTACGACGTTGTTCTCGAGATCGTATCCATCCTCATAGTTGATCATGGAATTCTTCATCATGGCAGGCGTCTCACCCACATAGCCATAGCCATAGTTGGAAGTGACGTTGCCCTTGGTGTTATTGAAAGAGCAGAGCCACCCGGGGCCATAGTTTCCGTCGGAAAGTGCCTTGACGGTGCCGTTGTTGGTGCAGTTCTTCACCACGGCGGAATTGTATCCCACGATACCTCCGACCTGGGCGACGACGGATGCGCTGACATCTCCATTGTTGATGCAGCCATCCGCCTTAAGGTCTCCGCCCAGCAAGCTGGCGGAATCCATGAATCCGGCAACGCCGCCAAGAATCAGGTTATTGCCGGTCGCCTTGCTTCCGGACACCGTCAGGTCGGCATTGTTGCTGCTCCTGCTTATGCTGGTGCTTACGCCATAGCCCAGGATACCTCCCACGCGCACTTTTCCGTCAGCCTCGCCGGTGAATTCCACCTTGCTGCCTTCGCTGCCGAAGTTCAGCTTCTCGATGGTAATGCCCTTGGCGTAGCCGATGAATCCTGCGTGCGGATACTTGCTCACATCCACTTTCCAGTTGACGTTCTTGATGGTATAATTACCTCCGTCGATGCTGTAAGTAAGAGGAGCCGCTTCCGTGCCAGCCGGGACCCATTCAGTGATGGAAGATGCATCTATATCGTTCAGGATCTTGATAACTCCATTCACGACGTACTGTGCAATGGACCCGTCTCCATTGGCCGCTTTTGCGAAACCCACGAGATCCTCGGCGGTCGATATGCCCCTCGTCGTAACCTGACCAGTGCCGGCGGCCTGCTCCAGGCTTACCACGACGGATTCCTTGTCCAGGTTGGTCACGGTAATTTCGGCAGACCTTGCCGTCGTGGTCTTGTTCTCCTCGCAGGTCACGACAAGGCTGGAAGCCTCTTCGGCTCCCTTTCCCGTTGCGGTCGTGAGCTTGGCCCAGGAAGCGGAGCTGCGGGCGTACCAGTCGGAGGAAGACGTCACGGAGAAGGTTTTCTGCTCTCCCAAGGCAAGCACCTGCTGGGATGCAGGAGTCACCGCGAAAGATACATTAATCACGTCCGTCCCGGTCTCGGGCTTGCCACAGGCGCTGGCCAGCAGCGCCGTGGCAATAAGAACAATTATATTAGACAAAACTCTCATTATTATTCAAAGGATAATCCATCATCCCAACCAGGGTTCTGCGTAAGGGCGCCGTTGGTGAGGGAACGCTGATCTGCAGGTATGGGCCAGAGATAATCCTGTCCTTCTACCCACTCATAGTCTTCTGCACCATAGTAGGTCAGATATCCGCCACCGCCGGTACCGCCGGTAAGAGTCCAGGTGGAACCTATCTCGATGATGTTGGATGCAGGGGCCGTCGTGGTGGGCTTGGTCCCGGAATACAGGCAGAGGTCGATCTTGCCATCCTTGTCCAGGTCGTAGTTGCCCAGGCCGGGAACGTAGATGCCCTGGAAGCCGGAAGTTGCCTTGGGAGTCAGATACTTACCCTCTCCCCAGCGGAGCATGTCCCACTGGCGGAAACCTTCGCAGAAGAGCTCGACCGTACGCTCGCGGCGTATCTCGAGGATAGCGGCGCGCTGGGTTCCATCTGCCTCGGGGTAGTACTCTGCCATAAGCGGATCCACCACGGTAGGGACCGTCGCCATTGCGGGCATACCCACGCGGGCGCGGATGACGTCGATAGTCTTTGCCACATCGTCGTCGGTCAGGGTACCGAGCTCGGCCTTGGCCTCGGCATAGTTCAGCAGGACCTCGGCATAACGCATTATAGGATAGTCGGTTGTCGAGGTAGTTGCAGTTTCATGGCTGGCATCGGAGATGTACTTGATGACTCTGTAGCCATTGAAGGTCCTCTCGAAGGAGATGGCCTCCGTCTTGTGCTGCTTTGTGGTCTCATCTACATCCACCATCACGAAACCAGGGCCCTGGATGGTCTGTGCCATACGGGGATCGCGGTTCTCGAAGACTTTGTCGAACTGCATGGTCTCGTAGCCGGAAACGCTGGAAACAGGTTTTCCGTTCGCCAGCAGATAATGGTTCATCATGCGGTTGCTGGCGCTCCTGTGCTGGCTCTTGTAAGAGAACTGGATGCCATGACGCACGAGGATGTCCACATTGTAACGACGGGAAAGGATGGTCTCATCCGTCTCGGCGTCCTCAAGCACGAAGTACTCGCGATAGGAAGCTTTGGTGGCCT
>JAILMV010000196.1 GCA_024692185.1 Bacteroidales bacterium
CTACAAGGAGAACAACATCAAGCAGAACCGCTACATCATGCGCGACAAGATCAAGTCGCTCTACGGCCGCGACCTGGCCGACAGGTATGTGGCGGACCTGGAGCGCCATGTCCTTTACAAGCACGACGAGAGCGGCACCCCCGGCTACCCCTACTGCGTGGCCATCACGATGTATCCGTTCCTGGAGAGCGGCCTCAAGGAACTCGGCGGCGTTTCCGTTGCGCCCACCGACCTCAAGAGTTTCTGCGGCGAGTTCATCAATCTGGTTTATTCCGTAAGTTCCCAGTTTATGGGCGCCGTTGCCACTCCGGAGTTTCTGATGTATTTCGATTATTTCCTGCGCAAGGATTATGGTGATGACTACCTCACCAAGCTGGATACCGTGGTGGAGAACAACCTCAAGCAGCGCACTCTGGTCAAGGTTATCGACAATTATTTCCAGCAGGTGGTACACTCCATGAACATGCCCGCCGGCAACCGCGGCTACCAGACTGTGTTCTGGAACATCGGTTACTTTGACAAGCCCTATTTCGAGGGCGTTTTCGGAGATTTCCGCTTCCCCGACGGCACCGCTCCCATCTGGGATACCCTCAGCTGGCTGCAGAAGCACTTCATGAACTGGTTCAACGAAGAGCGCAACCACTACGTGCTCACCTTCCCGGTGGAGACCATGGCACTGCTGACCGACGGCGGTGACGACTATGCCGACAAGGAGTATGCCGACTTCACCGCCCGTATGTGGAGCAAGGGACACAGCTTCTTCTGCTACATCTCCAACAGCCCCGACAGCCTCTCCAGCTGCTGCCGCCTCCGCAACTCCCTGAAGGACCTCGACAACGAGGACGAGTCCCACAACCATACCACCCACCAGTATTCCATGGGTACCGCTTCGGTATCTACCGGTAGCAAGTCGGTTATGACCATCAACCTTAACCGCCTCATCCAGGATGCCGCCCGCGCATGGTTCAAGGAGGAGAAGGGCATCGAGCTCGAGCCTGGCAAACCCCTCGAGAAGGGCTCCTACGACAAGGCAGCGCTCTACAAGCGCATCAGCGAGGCCATCACAGCCGAGACCGAGCGCGTGCATAAATATCAGATCGCATTCAACGAGATCATCAAGGACTTCCTCAAGGCGGAAATGCTGGATGTCTATCGTGCCGGTTTCATCGACATGAAGCGCCAGTACCTCACCGTGGGTGTGAACGGCCTGACCGACGCTGCAGAGTTCCTCGGCCTGGAGATTTCTCCCAACGACGAGTACAAGGAATTCGTGAACAACCTGCTCGAGACCATCAACATCTCCAACCGTAAGGACCGTACCAAGGAAGCAATGTTCAACACCGAGTTCGTTCCCGGCGAGAACCTTTCCGGAAAGAACTACAATTGGGATCGCAAGGATGGATACTTCGTGTCTCCCAAGCACAATATGTATTCTTCCTACTTCTACAACCCCGAGGATGACAGCCTGAGCATGATCGACAAGTTCAAGCTCCACGGCGAGGAGTATGTGAAGTACCTCGACGGCGGTTCCGCCCTGCATATGAACATTGCCGAGCACCTCAGCAAGGATCAGTACAGGCAGCTCCTGAACACCGCCGCCCACTACGGCACCAATTACTTTACCTTCAACTGCCGCAATACCGTCTGCAACGACTGCGGATACATCAGCAAGGATACTCTGACCGTCTGCCCCAAGTGCGGAAGCAAGAACCTTGACTATCTTACCCGCGTCATCGGTTACCTGAAGAGGATTTCCTCTTTCAGCGAGATGCGTCAGGAGGAGGCTTATCACAGGTTCTATACCGAGAAGTGATAAAGTACGTCCCAGCAATGACATCCGTGGTCCTGGAGGAGATTCCGGACCGTGTTTCCCTGGCCGTTGACATCAGCAACTGCCAGGGTACTTGCGTCGGATGCCATTCGCCCTTCCTCCGCCTGAATATAGGCGAGGAACTTACGCCCGCCATAATCGACGCCCTGATTGCCGACAATTTCGGGGTGAACTGTTTCCTCTTCCTGGGGGAGGGGAACGACCTTCCGGCCTTGCTGGCCCTCGCGGCTCATATCCGCCGTACCCATCCCAAGATGGAGATAGCCCTCTACTCCGGCCGTGAGGAGGTGGAGCCCGAAGTATGGGACGCTTTCGATTACGTTAAGGTAGGCCCCTATCGCCCCGAATGCGGGCCGCTCAATGAACGCAGCACGAACCAGAGGCTTTACTATCATCGCGAGGACATCACCCATCGCTTCTGGCGCAAAGGGATCGATCCGAATACATAACGTTATTCGCTTTGCGAGTTCGGTTTTTGTGATTCGCGAGTGGTGCGGACCACCAGGTGGCCTATCTTTGTAATAAATTGATTTACAAATGAAAAAGATTTATTGCATTTTGGCTATCTGCCTGGCCTCCTG
>JAILMV010000016.1 GCA_024692185.1 Bacteroidales bacterium
CCCAGATCTTGTCGGTAAAGAGCTCCTTTATGTCTTTCCAGGTGACTTTCCTGTCGGTCATTTCGTATTTTCTCATATCCTAGAAAAGACTTAGTTGTTCCACTTTGTCATCTTTCGCGCCCTGCTCATCTGCAGGCAGCAGCTTCAAGAAATCCTCCTCGCTGAGTATGGGGACGTCCAGCTGGGCGCATTTGCGGAGTTTCTCGGGTCCGGGTTTCTCGCCGGCCAGCAGGAAGGATGTCTTGCCGGAAATGCTTCCCGAATTCTTTCCTCCGTGTTTTTCTATGAGGGCCTTCATGTCGTCGCGGGAGATGCTGAAGGTCCCGGATATCACGATGCTCTTGCCTGCAAGGGCATCGGAAAGGTTCTCGGAAGGAGTCTCGGCACCGAAATGGAGTCCGTGTGCCTTCAGGCGCTGGATTTCTATCAAATGCCTTTCGTCCTTGAAATAAGAGTAGATGCTCGCCGCGCTCACGTCGCCCACGTCGGGGACCTCCTTGAGCTGTTCCTCGCTGGCGGCGATCAGGCTGTCGATATCGCCGAAGTAGCGGGCGACCGCCTTGGCAGTGGTTTCACCTACGTAACGTATGCCGAGGGCGAAGAGTACCCTTTCGAATGGTACTTCCTTGGACTTGTCCAGGCTGGCGCGGAAGCGCATCGCGGACTTCTCCCTCCAGCCTTCCAGAGCCATCAGCTGATGAAGGCTGAGGTCATAGAGGTCGGCAGGAGTGCGGGCAAGGCCCAGGGTGAAGAGCTGGTCCACGGTGGCCTCGCCGGCAAGTATGTCCATTGCCTTGCGGCCGGTGAAGTGCAGCAGTTCTCCCTTGATCTGCATTGGGCAGCCGTCGCTGTTGGGGCAGAACCATTTGGCCTCGTCTTCCTCGCGGACCAAGGGTGTGCCGCAGTCCGGGCATACGGAAGGGAAGGCGGGCAGCTTGGCCCCGGGCTTGCGCCTGGAGGGCTCCACTGCAGTAATCTTGGGGATGATCTCCCCGCCCTTCTCCACATACACTGAATCTCCTTCGTGGATGTCCAGCATGCGCATCTGGTCCTCGTTCACGAGGGTGGCGCGCTTGACTATGGTTCCGGAGAGCAGTACGGGTTCGAGGTTGGCCACGGGAGTGATAGCTCCCGTACGGCCTACCTGATAGTCGATGGAGAGAATGGGCGTAAGGGCCTGTTCGGCCTTGAATTTATATGCTACGGCCCATCTGGGCGACTTGGAAGTATAGCCCAGGGCACGCTGGCAGGCCATCTCGTTGATCTTGATGACCACGCCGTCGGTAGCGAAAGGAAGATTCTTGCGCTCTACATCCCAATAGTCGATGTATTCCTTGATTTCCGCGATGTTGCGGCAAAGCCGGCGATGTTCGGAAACAGGAAGTCCCCAGGAAGCGGCGGCACGGAGGGCCTGGTCGTGAGATTCGAAATCCAGGCTCTGGGCGGGGATGTGGTACAGGGTGCACCACAGTCCGCGGCCGGCGACTTCGTCGGGATTAAGCAGCTTGAGGGAACCGGATGCGGCATTCCTGGGATTGGCGAAGGGTTGTTCTTCGTCCAGTACGCGGAGTTCGTTGAGATGGTCGAAGGCCTCGAAAGGCATCAGCACCTCGCCGCGGATCTCGAATTCCTCGGGATAATCTCCTTTCAGCTGCCTGGGTATGTTGGAGATGCGGAAAGCATTCTGGGTCACGTCGTCGCCGACGATACCGTCCCCTCGGGTGAGGGCCTGCACCAGCTTACCCTTACGGTAGGTCAGACAGATGGCGGTGCCGTCGAACTTGAGTTCGCAGCAATAGGTAAAAGACATATCCAGGGCCTTGTCCGCCCTTGCGGAGAACTCTTCTACCTCTTCGATGGAGTAGGTGTTGCCCAGCGACAGCATAGGATAGCGGTGCGGACGCTGTACGAATTCCCGGCCGGAAGGACTGCCTGCGGCGTTGTCCTCCAGGTCGCTGCCCACCCTGCGGGTAGGAGAATCGTCGGAAGCGAATTCGGGAAAATCCGCTTCCAACGCTTCCAATTCGTGCATCAGCTGGTCGTACTCATAATCAGACATCCTGGGGGCGTTGTCGACGTAGTACAGTCGGCTGTTCTCCTCCAGGATGCTTCTGAGTTCGAGTATCCTGCTATGTGCTGCAGCTTTCTCCATGAGTAATGCTTACCAGCCTAGGATCTTCTTGAAATCGTACTCCTCGGGATTGGCGACGAGTGCCTTGGCAGCCTCGTAATCGGCGGGAGTGATGTAGTGGCAGATATGGGAGTAGTAGTTCTGGGCGGTACCGCCTTCGATGTTCACGCGGCGCGGAGGAATCTTACCCTCGGCATTCTGCAGGTCCTTGAGATAGAGGGGATGAGCCTCTCCGTTGGCATCTACGTACACCATGCATCCGGTCTCTCCCTTGGCGAAGAGTTCATATGCGCCCATTGCGAGCTCGGAGCAGTAGGTAAGGTCGAATCCGATAGGATCCTGGCAACGTACGTCGTAGCCGATTTCCACGGGACGGGTCTTGACCTTGAGGCCGATCTTCTTGAATTCCTTCTCGAGGATGTCGTTGAAGAGGACAGCCTTGCTGATCTTGCCGAGTTCGGGATGTCCGTGCTCATCGTAGGTCATTGTAACGCCGGCCTCTTTGATTTCCTTGGGATCGAGGTCGTGGAACACGCCTTCTGCTACGACTACGGTGCCGTAGGGGATTCCGAGGAGCTTACGCTTGAGTATGGTGGAGATGGCCAGCTTGACAATCTTGTCCAGGTTGATGGCGGTCTTGTTGAACATCTCGGGGATGATGGTCATAGGGCAGTGGGTAGCCTCGCCGATTCCGAGTGCAAGGTGGCCGGCGCTGCGGCCCATAGCGCTGATCAACAGCCAGTTGCCGGAAGTGCGGGCATCTTCATACACGGTACGTGCAATGTGTGCGCCTTCGTCCTTGGCGGAGTTGAAACCGAAGGTAGGAGCGTTACCGGGCAACGGAAGGTCGTTGTCGATGGTCTTGGGCACGTGGATGTTGTGGATGGGATAATGCTTAGCTTCCAGGAACTTTGCGATACGGTTTGCGGTAGATGCGGTATCATCGCCGCCTACGGTAACGAGAAGCTTGATATTGTTGCTCTTGAAAAGCTCGAGATTGAAGTTCTCTTCGAAGTCTTGGTCAGTGGGTTTGAAACGGCTCATCTGAAGGTAGCTGCCACCTCTGTTGAAATAGGCGTCGGCCTTGAAGAAGTCCAGGTCCTCGGTACGGGGATTCTTGCTGAAAAGCCCGGAATAACCACCGTGGAGGCCGATTACACGATAACCATTGGAAAGGAATGTCTTTGCTACAGAGCAAACGACGGTGTTCATGCCCGGGGCAGGACCACCACCGCATAGGATAATGATTGAATCTTTCATATTGTTAAATAAAACCTTCTGCTTAATAATACGCACGCAAAGTTAAGAAAAAACAAGCAAACGGCATAGACTTTTCGTAAGAGACTACAGCGAGAGTATGCTATAGCCCCAGGGGGATACGGACATGGACAGCTTGGCCGGCAGCCAGGCCAGTTCCTCGCGTGCGCGCAAATCCTCCGGAATGTTCAGGGTCATGTTGGCGTGCCGGTCCGAGAAATTGCAGAGAACGACGACCGCCGAGGCCTTCTGGGCACCCGGGGCAAGATAATGACGCATGAAAGCGAAATGCTTTTCGGGGTCGAAGCCCATTACCACGGAATTGCACCAGCACAGGTCGTAGTTTTCTCCCTCGAGGAAGATGGGACCTCCGAAGATATTGCTAGGCGAAAGACATTCGAAAACTGCCCTGTAGGCCTGCAGGACGCCGGATTCATATTCCGTCAAGGCATTGCTGCCGTGTATGTGGCGGTAGAGCCTTTTGAGGGGTTCCGGATGGGTCCAGTTGAAAATCGAGGTCCGTCCTTCGGCTCCTTCGGAGGCATCCGTGCCTATCTCCTGACCCATATAGAGCATATAGGAGGCCTTGTTGAAAAGGGCGCCCACTGCCAGGGCGGGACCGGCCTTGAGCGCATCTCCCGCAAAATAGGGGGAGGCGAATCGCTGCTCGTCGTGATTCTCCAGAAAATTCAGCATGTGGGGCTGGAGATCCTGCAGGAACTGCCAGTTGCGGGTGATGCCCCTGACGGTGGAACCGCGGCAGATGATGGAGCGCAGATTATCGTAGAGGCCGGATTTATCGTAGAGATAGTCGAAACCCAGCTCCTGGATATATCGGCGATAGTTTCCTTTTTCGTATGCTTCTCCGATGAAGATCAGGGCGGGATATTCCTTCTTTAGCTCGGCAATCAGCCATTCCAGGAACTCCGGAGGCACCATCTCCACCATATCGCAGCGGAAGCCGTCCACTCCCAGGGAGGCCCAGAAAGACACTATCTCCCGCATCCTTTTCCAAGTATCGGGGTGCTTGTAGTCCACCTTGCGGGTATCCGACCAGTCATAGTCGTACCAGCTGCACACGGGCACGTCCTTGCATTCGGGAGATACGTGATTTGGGATATAGTCGATGATTACTTTCAGACCGGCCCTGTGAGTGCGCCGGACCAGGTTCCTGAACTCCTGCATACGCTTTTCGGGCTCGTCCGCAAGATAGGGGTTCACGTCGTGGTAGTCCTCGATGGAATAGGGGGATCCGGGATCTCCCTTCACGAAGGGCCTGCCGCTGGCGTGACGGATTACGCCGGTAAACCATACCGCACTGACGTGCAAGGACTTGAGATAGTCGAAACACTTCGAATCCCAGTCCGAAAACTTGCCTTTTCCCCAGACTCGGGGAAGTACCTGGTATATTACTTCCATCTCCTGAATTCGGATACGGTTATAGCGGCGGCTATAGAGACGTTCAGGGATTCCGCACCTCCGCCAAAGGAGGGGATGGTAATAGAGCGGCTGCATTCCGCCGCCACTGCATCGCTGATGCCATCCGCCTCGTTCCCGAGAACTATCAAGGCCTCGGAGGGAAGGCTGCTGCGGTAGATGTCGTCACCCTTGAGGAAGGTTCCAAAAACATCCAGCCCCGCAGCGCGGAACTCTCTGCATTTTGAGGGTATATCACAGTATATCAGCTTCTTACGGAAGATTGCTCCCATCGAAGCCTGTACGACTTTCGGATTGTAAAGCTCAACGCTGTCTGCAGATGCGAACACGCAGTCGATGCCGAACCAGTCCGCCAGGCGGAGTATGGTTCCCATATTGCCCGGGTCGCGGACCGAATCCAGGGCCAGACAGAGCCCCTTGGCAGGATGGGAGGCAGGGGAGGGCTTGCGGACAAGGGCCAGGACGGGAGAAGGGCTGGTCTGGGAACTGATGCGCTCCATAGTCTTTTCGCCTACTTCAGCCTTGCGTATGACGCGCACTACCTCCAGCCCCGAGGAAAGGGCCTCGGCCACCATCTTTTCGCCTTCCACGACGAACAGACCGAGCTCGTCACGGAATTTCTTTTCGCGTAGCGAACGGATCTGACGGATTTCGTTGTTACTGAGTGTTTCCATCTATGCAAAAATACATTCAAGGCGAGAGAAAAACAAATAATTGTTATCTTTGTATGATATGAAACGCCTTTTCCTTTCAGCTGCGTTATGCTTGTTGCTATTTTCCTGCAGCACCACCCGTGTCCTGCAGGACGGGCAGTATCGCTTGGAAGGAAATACGGTTACCATCACCGACGATCCCGAGTTCCCCGCAAGCGAAGTCAGCAATTACATACGTCAGAATGACGGGGATGGCAGCGTGCTGGGTTTCAATCCCTTCATCTACGTATATAACTGGTCCAAGAAAGACGGCCTCTGGCATAAGCTGGGCACGCCTCCGCTTATTTACGACGAAGCATCGGTAGGGACCTCCATCACCAACATATCCAACCGCCTCCGCTACCTGGGATACTACGATTCCAAGGTGGACAGCACTACAACCAGGAACGGGAAGAAGATCAAAGTCAACTACCTGGTCACCCTGGGGAAGCGCCTGCCCATCGACAGCATAGTATTCGAAGTGCCTGATTACAGGCCGTTTGCAGAGGATTTCAATGCGGACACGGCAGTAGTCTATTCATTGTTGAAAGGCAATTATCTTTCGGAAAAGCTGCTGGAAGAAGAGACCGTGCGTTCCTCTGCCCGCATGCGCGACCTGGGCTACTATTCCTTGAACAAGGCCAATTATTCCTTCGAGGCAGATACTCTTGGAGGTCATACCCTGCTGAAATACCGGGTAAGGGAATATGAGCGCGGGCAGAACCAGAACGTCTCCCAGCCTCTGAACAAATATACCATAGGGAAGGTGAGCATCTCCATGCCCAAGGACCTTAAATTCAGGGAAAGCGTGCTGACCGGACTGAATACCGTAAAACCCGGGGACCTTTACCGCGAAAGCACGGTTTCCACCACCTACGACAGGCTTTCCGCCCTCAAGATTTTCAGCGGTGTCACCATAGAGATGTCGCAGGCGGACAGCAGCGTGGTGGACTGCAGCATCAATCTGACCCGTTCCCCAATGCAGGGATTCAAGGTTAATCTGGAAGGGTCTTCCAATTCTTCCGGACTGATGGGTATTTCGCCGCAGATCAGCTACTTCCACAAGAATATCTTCCACGGGGGAGAGTGGCTGAACCTGGGATTCAACGGCAATTTCCAGTTCAAGCTGGACGACGATACCAAGGCTACCGAATTCGGTTTTTCCTCCGGTATCAGCTTCCCGCGCTTCCTGGGCCTGCCCTATAGCTGGTTCCGCCGTTCCTCCATACCCCGTACGGAGATGAACCTTGCGTTCAACTATCAGAACCGTCCGGAATACGCCAGGAACATCATTTCAATGAACTACGGCTATTCCGGGACTACCCGCCACAATGTCAGCTATCAGCTCTATCCTCTGTCGATCAACTTCGTAAAGCTCTACAACCTGGACGATGCCTTCAGCACCACCCTGAACAAGAACCCTTACATGAGGTATTCTTATCAGGACCATCTGGATGCAGGCGTGGGATTGATGCTCTACTACAATACCAGCACGGAGATAGTTCCCAAGGGAGATTATTATTTCCGCAGGTTGAGCGTAGATGTTTCCGGTAACGTGCTGAGCCTCTTCAAGAAGTTCATGAGCGTAAACGAAGATGGTTTCTATTGCATCGGCGGTTCTCCCTATGCCCAATACATAAGAGGAGAGTATTCCTTCGGAAAGACCTGGAGAAGGGGCCAGAATGACGAATATGCAATAGCGACCCGCTTCCTCATAGGTGCCGGTTATGCCTACGGAAACTCATCTGCGCTGCCTTTCGAAAAGCAGTTCTATGCCGGCGGCGCCAGCAGCATGCGAGGCTGGCAGGCCCGTGCCCTCGGCCCTGGTTATTCGGCCGAAGACGAGGCTTTCATCATCCCCAGCCAGACCGGTGACATCAAGCTCGAAATGAACGCCGAATACCGATTCAAGCTGTTCTGGAAGCTGGAGGGTGCGGCTTTTGCCGACGTGGGTAATGTCTGGAACCTGAAATATGAAGATACCGCAGAAGGCCGTCTGGGTGCCTTCCAGCTCAATGATTTCTACAATAGCCTGGCCGCAGACTGGGGCCTGGGATTGCGCGTGAACCTGGATTTCATCCTGCTCCGGGTGGACTTCGGTATGAAGGTCCTGGATCCTTCCCGCGCAGAAGGAAATCGACTTCTCGGCCTCAAAGAATGGCTGAGAGGCTCGAACAATGCGATCCACTTCGGAATCGGCTATCCTTTCTGATTACTTGGAATAGTATTTTGGCCAGCAGGCCATCAGATATGCCTTCAGGGCATCCTCGTGCTTATTGGGCGCGGGATGGTAGAACACCCTTCCCTCGAGGCCTGCGGGCATGAATTCCTGGTCCACGAAATGCCCGGGAAAGTCGTGGGCATATTTATATCCGTCGGAATACCCAAGGTCGGACATCAGCTTGGTGGGGGCGTTGCGCAGATGCAGCGGCACGGCCCTGGTCTTATCCTCCTTGGCAACCTGCAGGGCCTCTTCCAGGGCCATATAGGAGGCATTGCTCTTGGGAGATGAGGCCAGATAGACGGTGCATTCCGCGAGGGGAATCCTGGCCTCGGGCATGCCTATCTGGTTAACCACCTGGAAAGTGGCATTTGCCAGCAGCAGGGCATTGGGATTGGCCAGGCCCACATCCTCCGAAGCGCTCAGGCAGAGCCTGCGGGCAATGAAAAGAGGGTCCTCCCCGCCATCCAGCATCCTTGCCAGATAGTAGATTGCGGCGTTAGGATCCGAGCCTCGGATGCTCTTTATGAATGCTGAGATTATGTCGTAGTGCATCTCCCCGTCCTTGTCGTAGATGGCAACATTCTCGTTCAGGCACTCGGTCACCGTCTTGTTGTCGATGATGGCCTTTTTCTTGCCGGCCTGGGAGTCCACGACCAGCTCGAGGATGTTAAGGAGCTTGCGTCCGTCCCCTCCGCTCTGGCGGAAAAGGGCATCGGTCTCACGGATTTCTATCTTCCTCTCTTTCAGCAGTTCATCTTCCGACAAGGCCCTCTCCAGCAGCTGCTGCAAATCACTGACTTCCAGACTCTTGAGCACATAGACCTGGCAGCGGGAAAGAAGGGGAGTGATGACCTCGAAAGAGGGGTTCTCGGTGGTGGCTCCTATGAGTATTACTATGCCTGCTTCCACGGCCCCCAGGAGGGCATCCTGCTGGGCCTTGTTGAAGCGGTGTATCTCGTCGATGAAAAGTACCGGGGCGGCGTTCTGGTTGAAGATTCCGCCGGACTTGGCGGCATCTATCACCTCGCGTACCTCCTTTACCCCGGCGCTGACCGCGCTGAGGGTGAAGAATTCCCTCTTGCAACTGTCCGCGATAATCTTGGCCAAGGTGGTCTTGCCAACACCGGGAGGGCCCCAGAGTATGAAGGAGCTGAGGTTCCCGCTTTCTATCATGTTACGGAGAATGCAGCCTTTCCCTACGAGATGCTTCTGACCTACATAGTCGTCGAGACTGTGAGGCCTAAGGCGTTCAGGGAGGGGAGGGAGCAATCCGTTCATCAGGCAATGGGTTTCTTATAGGAACGACGGCGTTTGTGCTGGATGCGTTCGAAATCGGCGAAATGATTGCGTATGCTGTGGTTTTCTTCCAGCTCGGCATTGGTTTCAGCCCATTTCACACCCAGTTTCTCATATTTCTCGAACATATCGCATACCAGGAGGGCGGTAACTCCGGTGTTGCGGACATCGGAACGGGCTCCCATCAGCAGCAGTTCGGCTCCATCGCTATGCTTGATGAAGAGAGATTTCAGCAAATACCACCATCCGAAGGGGAAGATGCGGCCACGGGACTTGATGAGGGCATCGGCCAGCGAAGGCATGGTGACGCCATAGGCGACTATGTTGCCGTTCTCGTCCTCTACGGAAGTGAGGTAGCGCAGGTCGAGTATCTTAAGATAGAAGCCGATATACTTGTCCGCCAGGTTATCCGGCAGCATGGTATATTCGTAAAGCTCTTTGTATGTGTCGGTTATCAAGGCGAAGAGTTTGGTAGCATACTTCTCCTTGCGTATCCTCTTGCGGGTGATGGGAACTACCTTGAAATGGTTCCTTTCGGCCACTATCCTGGCGACTCTCCGGAATTTCTCGGGGATCTGCTCGGGAACGGTGATCCTGTATTCCAGCCAGTCGGCATCCTTCTGGAAACCAAGGGCCTCGATGTGCTCCACATAATAGGGGTGGTTATAGATCAGAGGCATGGTGCCCTGCTGGTCGAAACCCTCGATCAGCATGCCCTCAGGGTCGAAATCGGTGAAGCCGAGCGGCCCCACTATATGGGTCATCCCGTGGGCTTTGCCAAACTCTTCCACCTTGGCTATAAGGGCAGCGGAGACTTCTTTGTCGTCGATGGTGTCGAACCATCCGAAACGGACCTCGTCGTGCTTCCAGTGTTCGTTTGCCCTATGATTTATTATGCCTGCAATCCTGCCAACGGCTTCCCCGTCCTTGTATGCCATATACAGGACGAAGTCACAGAATTCGGAGGCGGGATTCTTGGATGCGTTCAGCGTATCCATCTCGTCGAATACGAGTGACGGCACATAGTATTTATTGTGCCGGTAAAGCTTTTCGGGGAAGAGAACGAACTTCCTCAAAGCCTTTTTATCTGTCGAATCAATAGTTTTGATTTCGATGCTCATAGTATGGTAGGCTACAGTAGGTTTTTGTTGTACACTATTCTGCGAATTTATTGATTTTTGACAAAATAACAAAGAATTATTCTTAACTTCGTGGGAAAGCAAATAGACGTGAAACCGAAACTTCTGATACTTAGCATGCTGCTATTGTCGGCACTGCATACCCAGGCATCGGCCGGCGGGTTGACTGCAGGGCTGCTCAATTCCTCGAAGGGTTTCGGTCTCAGCATAGATTACGTAGCATCCGACATAATCTACAATTCATATAACGTATATGCGGACATCTATGGAATGATTTCCGGCAGATATTCCACTCCCGGCATCAAAGCCTACTACCTGCATTACAACCGCCTGGCATCCTTCAGCTACAAAGAGGCCAGTTGCGGGCTTTTCCTCGGCCCGGGAGCCAGCATAGGCTATGTAAGGGACATGGGATCCGAGGACTTCGGCACCATGCTCAGCGCGGATATAGCCCTCTCGCTAAGAGTATCTTTCAAAAGGAACATAGATCTCGAATTCGGCACTGTGGCTGAACTAGGTTTCCACGCGATAAACACCGCAAATGGCGTGCAGATGGGAATATACAACAACGGACTGCTGCAGGCCCTTCAACCGACCCTCAAGATAATGGCAAGATTCTGATGAGACGCATACTGACATATATCTGCAGCCTGCTGCTTCTCGCCCAGAGCCTTTCTGCGGGCGGAAATGAATTCCTGCGCCGCCTGCATCCGGGGCTGGAATGGGGCTATACTGCCACAATGTTCAACTTCCACCATTTCAACTATCTGGACGAATCCATAGGATTCAGGGTGGACGAGCAGGAGTGGGAAGCCCGCTATAACACCAACGCCTACATCTACAGTTCCATCGCTTACGATTTCCTGGACTTCTTCAATGCCAGCATAATGATAGGATACGAAGGCATAGACAAGGGCAGGAGGATAGTGCCTCTGCTTACCCGTTTTTCCTATTATCCTTTCGGTCTGGACCAGGACGGCATCTACCTTTTCCTGGACGGGGGAATCACCTTGCCCCGCAAGGAAAACGACAGATATACTAAGCAGGGCCAGTTGGGCGGTGGATATTCCTTCCGGCTCGACGACCGTTCCAGGCTCGCATTCAACCTGGGCTTCCGCCTTGCCTACGACAGGCCCGATGTCTGGGATCCCATTGAGGAGGAATACGTTTCAGCGCACAATATCAGGCGTAACGAGGCCTGGTACTGCGCGCTGAAAATCGGAGTCTCCCTATCTTTCTAGAAGAGATTATCTACCTGTGCTATTATTTCGTCCGCACTCAGCTCGGGGCTTAGGATAAGCTCGGGCTCGAGCAGATGATAACCCTTGCCCATGGCCTGCAGCGAACCTCCGCCGGTAATGTTCAGCATGATCACATCTTCCTTGCCCACCTTTCCTTCGCGGACGGCGGTGGCCAGGGCATTCACTGCGCAAGCAGGTGCCGGGAAGATGTCGAAACCTTCCAGATTGCGGAACTGGAGTATCCAGTAGATGATCTCGTCGTTGGAGGCGAGGAAAGCATCTCCGCCAGTGTCGCTCATAGCATCGAAGAGGCCGCCGGCGAGGCTGTACGGGGGTTTACGGTTGCTGAGCACTTTGGCAAGTATGCTCTCGGCCTGATGCCTTCCGGTATCGGGATCGAGCTGCACGAGCTCCCTCTTTCCGGCCTTCCAGGAATCGTAGAGAAGGGTGAAAGGAGAGTTCTGGGCAACGAAAATCTTCATCTTGTTGCTGCCGAAACGGCCGTCCTCTATCAGACGCAGGTTGTTCTCCCAGGCGGCGATTGCGCCGGTGCCGGAGCCGACCGCCTGGAAGTAGGCGTCAGGAATGCGTCCTATGGCCTCTACAGCCGAAAGAAGGGTGGTTCCCATACCGTCGCGCCTTGCAACGTTCTTGGCGCCTCCTTCGGCAAAATAACGGCTGTCCTGGCAAATCTTGTCGCCGAGGGCTATGGCATCGTAATAGTCCGAGCCGTGGGGCGTGGCCACCAGCTTGACGCAGGAGTTGAGCTTATGCTGGAACCAGAGGTCGTGGCGGTTGTCCAGAGGCACGCAGATAACGATGGGGATCAAGTTGTCGGAGCATACCTGGGCGAAGGCACGGGCGGTATTTCCTGCCGACTGGACCACCAGGGTACGGTTCTCTTTCTTGCTCATGCGGGCGCAGACGCTGAAGGCTTCAGTCTCCTTGAAAGAACAGGTCTGGAACTCGGCTCCTATTTCCGGATTGTAGCCGGAGAAAGTGATGTAGAGATTATCCAGTCCGAGGAACTTGCCGAGGCCCTTGCTATGATAGGTGACAGGGGCGCAGGAACGGCGCAGGGTGCGCTGGATAGGCATCCATTCGGCATATCTGTAAAGGCCTTTGAGGTCCTCCCTGGGGGTAAATTTCTTATTTTCATAGACGGCCCTTACAAGTGAGGGACTGTCGCCCTCGGGGTCCGCCAAAGTCCATCCACGGTCTTCGAAGATGCGGCCTGTGGCCACATTCATCAGCTTATACTTGGTACCTTGGAATTTCATATCGGTTCAGATTATAGTGTAATGAATAATTTGGTCATGTATGCGGCGAAGAGCAGCAGCATCAGGGATGCGTCGAAGCGGTCCAGCACATTCTTCTTGCCCGTGTAAACCGCAGTCCATACCAGCACGATGCTCAGCAGCAGGGCGGCGTAGTCATAGACGTCGATGCGGGCGAAGCTGGTAGGGGATATGATTGCTGAAACGCCAAGGATGAGCAGCAGGTTGAACACATTCGAGCCCAGTATGTTGCCCAAAGCCAGTTGGCTGCGTTTTTTTGCGAGGGCCACTATGCTGGTCACGAATTCCGGCAGGGAAGTACCTACGGCCAGCACCGTGATGGCAATGAACTTGTCGCTTACACCTATCATGTGAGCAATGTTCACTGCGGAATTCACGAAAAGACGGCCGCCCAACACAAGGCAGGCGAGGCCACCTAAGATCAGCAGCACAGAAGTGAAAGTGTTGAATATCTTTGCTTCCTCCTCGGCGGGAGCATCTTCATGATCGGTCTTGAAGCTATAGATGATGTAAGCAGCGAAAAGGAGCACCATGATGATACCTTCCAGCCTGTTCAGGCCGCCTTGCCAGCCAAGAGCTGCAACCAGGAAGGTTACCAGGATGGTAATAGGAATGTCGCGGAACTTGTTGGAACGGGTAATCGCCACCGGGGCAATCATTGCCGAAACGGCAAGAATCAGCGAGGTGTTGAAGATATTCGAGCCGAGTACGTTGCCTATCGCTATGTCGGAATTCTTGGCAAGAGCGCCGGTAACGCTTACTACAAGTTCAGGAAGGGAAGTACCGAAACCAACTATTATCAGGCCTATTACGAACTCACTTATACCCGTACGGCGGGCTACGCTCGAAGCTCCGTCAACCAATGAATTGGCCCCGCCAATCACCATTGCAAGCCCCAGAAGCAGGAATAATATCTCTAGAATCATTCCGTAAAGTTACTTTTTTAATCGCAATTTACAAACATTCTCGACATGCTGGGTATGCGGGAACATGTCCACAGGCTGCACTGCGAGTATCTCGTAATCGTCTGCCATCATGGCCAGATCGCGTGCCTGAGAAGCCGGATTGCAACTCACATAGACTATCCTTTCGGGAGCCGCCTGGAGTATCACCTTCACCACATCGGGATGCATTCCGGCGCGGGGAGGATCCACTATCATCACGTCCGGCCGGCCGTGTTCGGCTATGAAGTCCGCGGTGAGCACGTCCTTCATGTCGCCGGCGAAAAAGCTGCAATTGATGATTCCATTGCCCTCCGCATTCAGTTTTGCGTCCTCAATTGCCTCGGGAACGTATTCTATTCCTATC
>JAILMV010000057.1 GCA_024692185.1 Bacteroidales bacterium
CAGATTGTTCACGAAACGAGTTACCTCGGTGTCGTGGAACTTGGGATCAGGAAGTAGAATCCTCTTCTTAGGCTTTGCTTTTCTCATAACTGAAAAAATTAATAATTAAACACCCGACGGCTACTTCTTCGGCCTCTTGGCACCGTAGAGGGAGCGGGACTGGGTCCTGCCTTCCACGCCTGCCGTGTCCAAAGCGCCGCGAAGGATGTGATAACGTACACCAGGGAGGTCCTTTACACGACCACCGCGGACCAGCACGATGCTGTGTTCCTGGAGGTTGTGGCCCTCGCCCGGGATGTAGGCGTTCACCTCTTTAGCGTTGGAAAGACGTACACGGGCAACCTTACGCATAGCGGAGTTAGGTTTCTTAGGGGTCGTAGTGTAAACCCTGACGCATACGCCGCGCTTCTGAGGACACGCATCCAATGCGCGAGACTTGCTCTTTACTTCGAGAGTCTCACGTCCTTTGCGAACCAATTGTTGAATTGTCGGCATAAATAAATAATTAAAAAAACACCCCCGTAAAAAAGGGGGTGCAAATATACGGATTTTTTTTTAAAGTGCAACGAATTCGATGTCCTTCAGGGCTTTTTCCCGCAGGGCTGGGTCCTTTTCGCAGGCAGAATCGAGTAATTTCTTGGCTTCCTGCACCTTACCCTTGCGGGCCGCGATCACTGCGCGGTAGTAATCCGCCACCGCGGAATCATTGCCGGAAAGGGCCTTCTCGGCAGTGTCGTACTCGGCGCACATTATGTTGGCGATGGCCTCGTTCACATCGCCTGCTCCCTTGAGCTTGTCGGCTGCTGCAACATAGTCACCCTTGCTCAGCGCCACGATGCCCAGATTCTTGCGGGCGCAGTCGTTGTCTGCCTTCTCAAAGTAGTCGGCGGCCTTGTCGAAGTTGCCACGGCGCAGTTCCACGACACCGCGGGCATTCAGCACGTCGGGGTCGTCCTGGTTGCTCATCTGGTCCAGATAGAGCTCGGTAACCGCGTGGGAACCCTGGCTGAGCTTGAGCACTGCGAGGTCGTAGCGGCCTACCTGCGAATTGAAGCGCTCGGCGGCGGCACGGTAGAAGAGTTCCTTGCGCTCGGGATCCTCGGAAGTAGCGGCGATGCGCAGCACTGCGGGCTCATCTACCAGGTAGAGGAGCTTGCGGTCGGCAAGGCGCTGCAGCTCGGCGTCGGAGTAGTTCTCATACTCCACCTCCGTCACGAAACGGGAACGGCGGAGTTCGGGGAGGACCTCCTTCTTGAGCTCGGTGAAGATCTGGCTCATATTGCGGATCTCGCTCTCGCGGACCTCGGGGTCATTGTACATGCTGAGCACGCGGAGGATGAGGTCTTTGTCCTCGATGTTGGACTTGGCCACAGCCTCCTGGAATCCCTCCCAGTCCTGACCCACGCTCTGCACCTCGGGTGCGGCGGCGTCCAGGTTCTTGGAAACGGATGCCCAGGCCTTCTTTGCGGCAGATGAACGCTCGTTGGAAAGTTTGGCATTATGCTCCTCGCCACCCTCGGGGGATGCGTAGGAAATGATCTTCACGTCCTTGATCTTGGCGCGGTCGTTCTCGGCCAGCTCGGCAAGCTCGTCCTTGTAGTTCTTGAAAGAAGTACCGGAAAGCTCGCTGCCCTTCAGGGCGGAAGAATTCACGTCGTAATGGATCTGACCCTCGGAAGTCTTGACCACGCTATGCTGGTAGCCATCCTCCTTGAAGGTGAAGTAGCCGTCCACGCTGAAATCGTTGCCGGTCACTATCACGCCGTCCGCGACCTTGCGGCTGGGAAGGGTGATGGTCTTGTCCTTGTAGGAAGCGACGCTGCGCAGTTCCAGGTAGCACTTCTTCATCCCCTCCACGAAGGGAACGCTGAAGCTCTCGACCACGGAACCGCCGTCGGTGGAAATCTCTTTATTGTTCTCGCGGACAGCGCTGCCCTGATAGTGGAAGGTAGGGCCTGCGGCCTCGCCGCCCTCGTAAACTATGACGGGGGTGACTGCGAGCTTGGATTCAGGAGCGAAATAGCCGGCAGGATAATCTACGGTGATGGTTACGGGCACATTGTCGCAGATTACCGTAAGCACCTCGGGGACGCAGCTCACTCCTACGTTGGAGGAGGCGTCCGCCATCTGCTGGGCGGAGTTCTTGTTGCAGGCAACCAGGGCCAGGGCCAAGGCGGCAACTGCCAAAATCTTGTTCGTCTTCATATTTTCGTGTGTTGAGACTACAAAGATAGAAAAATCGGAAGGAATTTACTAACTTTGCCTGATACATGGATACGCAGGAACTACAGAAACTGAAGAATAAGTACGACATCATCGGAAGTGACGCCGCGCTTAATCACGCCCTGGAGACCGCAGTCGCGGTAGCCCCCACCGACCTCACCGTGCTCGTAAGCGGAGAGAGCGGCGTGGGTAAGGAGACCATCCCCCAGATAATACACCAGTTCAGCCGCCGCAAGAACGGCCGCTACCTGGCTGTGAACTGCGGAGCCATCCCCGAGGGAACCATCAACGCCGAGCTCTTCGGCCACGAAAAGGGGGCCTTCACCGGCGCCATCGGCGAGCGGAAAGGCTACTTCGAAGAGGCCAACGGCGGAACCCTCTTCCTGGACGAAATAGGCGAACTCCCCAAGGAGACGCAGGCAATGCTGCTGCGCGTACTCCAGAGCGGGGAATTCATCAAGGTAGGCTCCTCGAAAGTGGAGAAGACGGACGTCCGCATCATAGCGGCCACCAACGTGAACCTCTACAACGCAGTGCAGCAAGGCCGCTTCCGCGAGGACCTCTACTACCGCCTCAACGCCGCCCGCATTGTGATGCCCGCCCTGCGCGAACGCAAGGAGGACATCTACCTCCTCTTCCGCAAATTCACCTCCGACTTCGCACAGCGCTTCGGCCTGCGCAAGGTCAGCCTCTCGATAGATGCCATCTCCCTTCTCAAGAACTACCGCTGGCCCGGCAACATCCGCCAGCTGAAGAACGTGGCGGAGACGGTCACGGCCCTGGAATCCAGGCCTGCCAGCGCGGAGGCGGACAGGGTGGAACTAAGCGCCACCCAGCTGATGCCCTACATCCCCGACGAGAAGGACAGCCTGCTCCCGCAGATTGCCACGCCCGCCGGCGGAAGCAGTATGAGCGACGAGGACAAGCGCGTGCTGGTGAAAGCCATTCTGGACCTCAAGAACGAGGTAGATGCTCTCTCCGAGAAGGTCCGTACGCTCGAAAGCGGAGCAGCGCCTGCCGGGGCGGAAAGGCTGCCGCTGGCGAACGACAGGCCCGCAGTGCCGGACGATGACGCCGAATGGCAGGAGCAGGGCGAGGAGCTCAGCATCAAGAAGAACACCGGCGAACTGATTGAAAGGGCCCTGGAGAAGCACGGAGGCAACATCAAAGCCGCCGCGGCCGAACTCGGAATCTCCGAAAGGACCATCTACCGCAAACTCGCAAAGAACAAGAAATGAAAAGGACCCTCCTCATACTCATAGCAGCTGCCCTGTGCCTGGCCGGATGCAAGGTTACCTACTCATTCTCGGGGACCTCCATCGATCCGGACGTGCGCACCATCTGCATCCCCACCCTCGAATACAAGGCCATGCGGGTGAACCCTTCGCTGGCGAACGACCTCTCGGAGGCCATACGCACCCGTTTCCGCAGGATGACCAGCCTCGAGCAGGTAGATATGGACGGGGACTTGGAAATCAGCGGGGAGATCACCGGGTACGACGTGCGCGCCTCGGCAGTGACCGCGGCCGAAGTCGCAGCCCAGAACCGACTCACCGTGAGCGTGAAGATAGACTTCACCAACAACAAGCACCCAGAAGACAGCTTCAGCGGAAAGAGCTTCTCGGCCTACGCCGACTACGACTCGACCAACAGCCTCGACGCGGTGGAAAGCAGCCTCTGCACCGAAATCGTGGACAAGATAGTGGAAGATATATTCAACGCAACCGTAGCCCAATGGTAGAAAACGACTACATAGACCTGCGCAGGCTTAACCTGGACGAACTCAACGGCGTGGTGAACCTCTACCCCTGGTTCGGAGGTGCCCGCAAGGAGCTCTGCCGCAGGATGTCCGAGCTGGGCGAAGGCGCCTGGAGCGACGAGCGCTATGCGGATGCGGCCCTCTACGTGGGTTCGCGGCGCATAATCGCAGGCCTGGCCCACAAAGGCCACAAGGTGGACTACTCCGACACCCAGGTGAAGGAGCTCTTGCGCGCGTATATAGACGAAGGTGTAGGAGAGATCAAGGACGAGGGCCAGCCCCGCAGGGTGATAGTGGTCGGAGGGGACTACTTCTCCGCCAAGCAGTACGCTGCGGTGAAGCAGGAAGGGGACAATGACTTCGCGGCAATGGCCAAGCACGACGGCGAGGCCGTCCCGTCCATCAGCCTGAAAGAAGAGGATTTCACCGATTTCTGCACCGAGACGCTGGCGCAAATCTATGCAGATCAAGGCTATCCCGAGCAGGCAAAAGAAATTTATTCGCGCTTAAGTTTGCGATTCCCGGAAAAAAGTGCTTACTTTGCAGCCCTTATAGAAAAATTAAAGAATTAGTATATGAACGCAGTATTTACAATCCTGACAGTGCTCATCATCATTGCGAGCCTCCTGCTCATCGGTGCAGTTCTTCTCCAGAATGGTAAGGGAGAGGGTCTTGCCAGCAATTTCGTGGCCGGCAACCAGACCTTCGGCGTGCGTCAGACCGCCGACCTCCTCGAGAAGATCACCTGGGGTCTGGTAGTATTCATTCTCGTGGTTTCCATCATCGCATCTTACTCCACACGCAGCAAGACCTCCGATGCCGACATCACCAACGAGATCGAAAACGTAGAGGAAGCGGCTCAGCCCGAGTTCCCTACAGCACCCATCGAGCAAGCCGCTCCCACCACCGAAGCAGAGTAATTATTTATTCCGCAGTATTGTGCTAACGCCATCGGAGTCCACTTCGATGGCGCTTTCTTTATGTATCTTCCCCTCCAGGATCTCGCGGGCGAGCTTGTTCACCAGCTCGCGCTGGATGAGCCTCTTGACGGGACGCGCACCGAACACAGGATCGTAGCCGTGCTCCACCATATCGTCTTCGAAGGCGCGGGTGTAGCTCAGGGTCACGTTGTCATCTTCCAGCTTCTTCTGGAGTATGGCCATCTGGATGTGCACGATTTCGCGGATATCCTCCTTGCTGAGGGAGTCGAAGACCACTATCTCGTCGATCCTGTTCAGGAATTCCGGACGCATTCGCAGGCGGAGTTCCTCTTCCTTCAGGTTGGATGTCATTATGAGGATGGTGTTCTTGAAGTCCACCGTACGGCCCTTGTTGTCGGTCAGACGGCCGTCGTCCAGCACCTGCAGGAGGATATTGAACACATCCGGATGGGCCTTCTCGATCTCGTCCAGAAGTATTACGGAGTAAGGTTTGCGGCGCACGGCCTCGGTCAGCTGGCCGCCCTCATCGTAACCCACATATCCCGGAGGCGCGCCTATCAGGCGGCTGACGGTGTGGGACTCCTGATACTCGCTCATATCGATACGGGTCATCATTGTCTCGTCGTTGAAGAGGAACTCCGCCAGGGCCTTGGC
>JAILMV010000094.1 GCA_024692185.1 Bacteroidales bacterium
CACTCCCCGCCTGCTTGTGAAAGAAGGCGACAAAGTGCTTGCGGGTTCACCTGTAATGTCTGACAAGAAGAACGCAAGCATCCTGCTTGCCAGTCCTGTCAGCGGCAGCGTCAAGGAGATTGTCCGAGGCGAAAAACGTAAGCTTCTGGCCGTTACCATTCAGGCAGACGACGTGCAGGAATACCTGAAGTCCGAACCCAAATGCGCAGATGCGGCCGAGGTGAAGGAAACTCTCCTGAATTCCGGCCTATGGCCATTCATCATCCAGAGGCCCTATGGCATCGTAGCCGATCCGGCAGCAGAGCCCAGGGCCATTTTCGTATCTGCATTCAGCTCCGCGCCCCTTGCAGCCGACAGCGAATTCACGCTGGGCAGCCGCATCGCCGACATCCAGACCGCAGTAAACGCACTCGCGAAGATTGCCAAGGTCTATGTAGGTGTCAAGAGCGCCGATTCCAAATTTGCCAAGATCGAAAATGCAGAGGTCAACGTATTCTGCGGAAAGCATCCCGCAGGCAACGTGGGCGTGCAGATCGCTGCAATCAAGCCCATCCTCAAGGGTGATATAGTATGGACCGTGTCGCTTGCCGGCCTCGCAGCCATAGGCAAGTATCTCAGCAAGGGCATCTACGACCTGCGCCGCAAGGTTGCCTTCGTCGGCCCCGCAGCCATAGAGACCGCTTATGTGGAAACCCTTCCCGGTACACCTATGAATTCTCTCGCCGGCTTCTACGGCGGAATTGCAGACGGCGTGCGCATCGTCAGCGGTGACATCCTCAGCGGCAAGACCGTGGGAGCAGATGGCTACCTCGGTTTCTACGACGAGACCGTGACCATCCTCCGCGAAGGAACCGACACCGAACTCTTCGGCTGGGCTAAGCCCGTGCGCTGGAGCCAGTTCAGCACCGACCACTCCTACTTCTCCTGGCTCACTCCCTGGAGGAAGTACGACATGGACACCAACCTCCACGGTGGTCCCCGTGCCTTCGTAATGAATGACGCATACTACGCCAAGGTGCTCCCCATGGGCATCTTCCCGCTCTATCTCATCAAGGCCTGCCTTGCCGGCGACATCGACAAGATGGAAGCTCTCGGCATCTATCAGGTCCTTCCCGAAGACCTTGCACTCTGCGAGTACATCGATCCTTCCAAGAACAACATCCAAGACATCATAGCTCAGGGTATCGACCTGATGCTTAAAGAAATGGCTTAAGATTATGAAGAAATTCTGGGCAGCAACAGTGGACGCCTTCTCGACCTTCCTGAAGGTTCCCGGCACAGTCACCAAGAAAGGTGCTCATGTGCGTGATGCGATCGATCTTAAGCGCATCATGATAATCGTAGTGATAGCCCTGGTTCCCGCCGCTCTGTTCGGTATGTGGAACGTAGGTTATCAGCACTCCCTCGCCATCGGCGACGGACGCCTCCAGATCCTTGCCAACTTCTGGTATGGATTCCTGAAGGTACTTCCTCTCTATGTGGTATCTTACGGCGTAGGACTCTTCATCGAGTTCTTCTGCGCCGGCCTCAGGAACGAAGAAGTGAACGAAGGATACCTCGTATCCGGTATGCTCATTCCTCTGATAGTTCCTGTTACCATTCCCCTCTGGATGCTCGCCATCGCAGTCGCTTTCAGCGTGATCTTCGTCAAGGAGGTCTTCGGCGGCACCGGCATGAACATCTGGAACCCCGCACTCGTTACCCGTGCAGTCCTGTTCTTCTCCTATCCTTCCGCAATGTCCGGCTCACAGTGCTGGATCAGCCTCAAGGCAGGCGAGCAGGTGGTTGACGGCTTCACCGGAGCCACACCCCTCGCCCTCGACGGAGCTTCCGCACAGTACGGCACCGGAGTTTGGGACTACATCATCGGCACCGTTCCCGGTTCCGTGGGTGAGACTTCAATAATCGCCATCCTGCTCGGTGCAGCCATCCTTCTCTGGACCGGCATAGCCAGCTGGAGGATTATGCTCTCCTCCGTACTGGGTGCAATTGTGGTGGGCGGCATAGCCAACGCCTTTGGCGTAGGAATGCCTTTCTGGGAGCAGCTCATCGTGGGCGGCTTCGCCTTCGGTACCGTCTTCATGGCCACCGACCCCGTCACCTCGGCACAGACCGAGCGCGGAAAGGTCATCTACGGTGCGCTCATCGGTGCAATCTGCGTGATAGTACGCCTCTTCAACCCTGGCTACGCCGAGGGTATGATGCTGGCTATCCTGCTGGGCAACACCTTCGCTCCTCTCATCGACCACTATGTGGTGAACGGAACTATGAAACGCCGCAACAAGGCTGCTGCAAAAACCGCTTAATATATTTGAGGTATGAATACTAACAGTAATCTCTATACAGTCATTTATACGACCGTCATCGTAGTGGTGGTCGCAGCGGTGCTTGCCTTCGTGAGCCAGAGCCTCAAAGGCAAACAGGACGCCAACGAAAAGGCAGAAACCATCAGCCAGATGCTTACCGCAGGCGGATTCGGCACCAAAGCCGAGTTCCAGGCTATGGGCAACGCAAAGGTGCTCGAGACCTATGGCAACGAAATCGAGGAAGCTTTCACCGTGAACGCAGAAGGCGCCAAGGTAGCAGATCTCGACCTCGCCGGGAAGGAAGTCTTCTCCAAGGGTCAGCTCAAAGCACAGAACTATAAAGTGAAGGACGGCGAGGGTTATGCAATCCCCGTCTTCAAATTCAAGAACGGCATTACCGTGGTTCCCGTCTATGGCGCAGGCCTCTGGGGTCCCGTCTGGGGCTACATCGCCTTCGAAGCCGACGGCAAGACCATCCACGGAGCATATTTCGACCACGAGTCCGAGACCGCAGGCCTCGGTGCCAAGATCAAGGACGATCCTGAGTTCCAGGCAGAATTCGTGGGCGAAGAGGCCTGGTTCGCACAGACTCCGGTCTTCGCAATCGTCAAGGGCGGCGCTCCCAAGGAAGATGGCAAGTCGCTGGTAGATAACCAGATCGACGGCATCACCGGTGCAACCATGACATCCAACGGACTGAACGAGGCCATCAACAAGTGGCTCGCAGCCTATGCCGGATATTTCGGAACAGCTAAAGCAGAGGAGGAATAAGATATGAAACTGAAAGAAACCATTCTTGATCCTATCTTCAAGAGTAACCCGATTACCGTATTGGTTCTGGGTATCTGCTCATCGCTGGCAGTTACCGTGACCATGAAGGGTGCCCTCGTGATGGCACTCTCCGTGATGGCGGTCTGCGGCATCTCGAGCCTCATCCTCTCCACCCTGCGCAACACTATCCCCGGCCGTGTACGTATCATCGTACAGCTGGTGGTAGTTGCCATGATGGTTATCCTGGTGGACCAGATCCTCAAGAGCTTCGAGGCCACCTTCCCCATCGACAAGCAGCTATCCGTCTATATCAGCCTCATCATCACCAACTGTATCGTGATGGGCCGCATCGAGGCCTTCGCCCTCGGAAACAAGCCCATCCCCTCCCTGCTCGACGGCCTTGCCAACGGCGCAGGATATGGCCTGGTGCTGCTGATCGTTGCCTTCTTCCGCGAGCTTCTCGGAAGCGGCACTCTCTTCGGACTGCAGGTAATGCCTGCGGGTTATGTTACCAACAATCTGGTCATCCTGCCTCCCTTCGCCCTCATCCTCCTCGGATGCATAGTGTGGGTACAGCGCAGCATCCAGAAAGACCTGCAGGAGAAATAACTCATAACAGCTACTGAATATGGATCTTATAAGCTTATTCGTAAAGTCAATCTTCGTTGACAATATGATCTTCGCCTACTTCCTGGGTATGTGCTCATACCTGGCAGTATCGAAGAATGTCAAGACAGCTTCCGGACTCGGTCTGGCCGTTATGTTCGTGCTCCTGGTAACCGTGCCGGTAAACTACCTGCTCAACAAGTACGTCCTCGGCCCCGATGCCCTCGTGGAAGGAGTGGACCTGAGCTTCCTCAGCGTCATCATCTTCATCGCCGTCATCGCAGCTATAGTACAGATTGTGGAAATGGTGGTAGAGCGCTATGCTCCCGCCCTCTATTCCGCACTGGGTATCTTCCTTCCCCTTATCGCAGTGAACTGCGCCATCCTCGGTGGTGCCCTCTTCATGCAGCAGAAGGAATTCGCGAACGTAGGTGAATCCGCCGTGTATGCACTCGGTTCCGGTCTCGGCTGGTTCCTTGCAATCGTGGCCCTCGCCGCCATCCGCGAAAAGCTCAGCTACAGCAACGTTCCCCCGGCACTCAAGGGTCTGGGTATCACTTTCATCACCGTCGGCCTCATGGGCATCGCCTTCATGGCCTTCATGGGTATTTCACTGTAAACTAGGAGGTAAAAACTATGACATCAACCATTTTTTCTGCAGTCCTGGTAATAGTGATAGTGACGCTGCTGCTCGTAGCGCTGCTGCTCGTGATCAAGGCTAAGCTCACCCCCTCCGGGACGGTGAAAATCGACATCAACAACGGCAAGAAGGTGCTGGACGTCGCCCAGGGCGGTGACATCATGCACACCCTCGCCGACCATAAAATCTTCCTCCCCTCCGCTTGCGGCGGCAAGGCCAACTGCGGCCAGTGCAAGGTGCAGGTGCTCGAGGGCGGCGGAGAGATACTCCCCACCGAAAAGGGATTCTTCAACCGCAAGCAGATCAAGGACGGTATGCGTCTGGGCTGCCAGGTGAAGGTAAAGAACGACCTCAAGATTGCCGTTCCCGACTCCACCCTGAGCGTGAAGAAACTCGAATGCGAGGTCATCTCCAACAAGAACGTGGCAACCTTCATCAAGGAATTCACCGTAAAGCTGCCTGAGGGAGAACATCTCGAATTCAAGTCCGGAGAATACATCCAGATCGACATTCCCGAATACGACATCGCATTCAAGGACATCGACGTGGATCCCATCTACCGTGGCGACTGGGAGAAGTACGGTTTCTTCGACATCAAGTACAAGAACACCGTTCCCACCGTGCGCGCATACTCCATGGCTTCCTATCCTGCCGAGAAGAACATCATCAAGCTGAACGTGCGTATCGCTACGCCTCCGTTCGACCGCAGCCAGCCTAAGGGAGTATTCAAGATGCTGCCGGTTCCTCCGGGAATCTCTTCATCCTACGTATTCACCCGCAAACCTGGCGACAAGGTGACCATCAGCGGTCCTTTCGGCGAGTTCCTCCTCCCGGAGAACGATCCCAAGGACATGGAATACATCTTCGTCGGCGGCGGTGCCGGTATGGCTCCTCTGCGCAGCCACATCATGCACCTCTTCAAGACAATGAAGACCGACCGCACCGTGCACTTCTTCTATGGAGCCCGCAGCCTTGTGGAAGCCTTCTATCTGGAAGATTTCGCCGAGATCGAGAAAGAGTTCCCGAACTTCAAGTTCCACCTCGCCCTCGACCGTCCGGATCCCGCTGCAGATGCCGCTGGCGTGGCCTACACTCCCGGCTTCGTGCACAACGTGATGTACGAGACCTACCTCAAGAATCACGAGACACCCGAAGATATCAAGTACTTCATGTGCGGCCCGCCTATGATGGTGGGAGCCGTGAACGGACTGCTCGACAGCCTCGGCGTACCTCCTGAGAGCATACTCTACGATAACTTCGGTTAGTAGGTAAAAACAGTAGGTAAACACTTTATGAGCCCCGGAATTTGTTTTTTCCGGGGCTCTTGTTTATGACCACCCCCCGCAAACTTAAATTTTCCGGAATTGTTTGCCGATATTCCTTGGCACAGAAGCGGCCGCTCCCTAGCTTTGCCCTTACCATCTGAAAAAGGGAACGATGCGGCAGAATCTAACAGGGGCAACCGCCCCGGGCAATCTGCCTATAATAAACTTTAATCAACATGCTTACCTTCCTGCTGCAAAGCTCCCGCAAATCGCAAGGATTAAGGGTCTTGATGCCGATCACAGCCGTGATGGTTCTGGCCGGAGCTTGTGTCAAGACCCAAACCTTGCCAATGCCGGAAAAGCAATGCGACAGTCTCTGCATCCACGTCAGCAGCGTTCCGGGCTACTCCCATCTGGACATATTCATCTACTCCGACAGCCTGGACAGGCCTCTCGAACAGCACTTCCGCTGCGACAAGGGACAAAGCATCAAGCTTCCCTGCTACGAAGGAGAAAAGATAATAGTAGGCCTGGCGAACCTCCGGGGAGAATTCGGGGAACTGCTCCCCAGGACCTACGAGGCCATGGAGAACCTGAGCATGCGCTATGCGGACGAGGACCCCTCACAACCCTTCCAGAGCGGTATATGCTACCTTCAGGGCGGCAGCACGGCAGAACTGAAACTAAGTCCGCTCCTCTGCCCTATACATATAAACGACATCTGTATGGAAGGAGACGCTCCCCTCTGCGACCCGGTGGCCAGCCTGCTGCGGGTAAATGCCGAAATTCCAATCTTGCGCATGGACGGTTTCCATCCCTCCCGAACCTTGGACGGCCCCGAGGGCCTGGAATTCCCCCTGATGATGATGCAGGCCCTTCCCTTCGACATTGCAGCCGTGCCCCAGAGGGCCGGAATCACGCTCTACTGCTATCCGAACGAGGATGAGCAAGGTCTGAGCGGTGGCGGGACGGAGCTTCTGATAAGCGGTTTCCAGAGCGGTGAGCCCAGGGAATTCTGCATTCCGCTGGGCAAGATAAGCCGCTCGGGCGCAATCTATCTCGACTTGGAACTAAAATAAGTGCAAGCGGAAAAATGGAAAAACGGAATAATTCATTAAATTTGCGGAATAGAGAGCAAAACGATGTCTTACCCCGAAATACTATTCGACTGCGAAAGAATGCGCCGGCCATACACCGGAAAATGGGCTTTCTGCAAGGAGCTGGCCACCAGGCTGGCGGCCGAGGCGGCCAAGCACCAGCACTCTTTCGGGCTCTATCTTCCTGAAGTGGCTGAGCCCTTCTGCCCCGAAGTTCCCCACGTCGAATTCAAGAGGTATCACAAGTGGATAATGCCCCACGACAGCAATCTGAAGCTCTTCCACTCCACCACACCGCTCTCCAGATACTATCCCAAAGATGGCAAGGTCAAGATAATCACCACTGTCCACGACCTCAACTACCTGCACTACGAGCTCAGCAAGAAGGAATACGACTGGCACGACAAGCGCACCCTCAATGCCATCCGCCGTTCGGACCGCATCGTCACCATTTCGGAAGATGCCCGCCGCGACATCCTCGAACACTACGGGGATCCAGGCAAACCCATCGACGTAATCTACAACGGACTCAATACCTACTCCGGAAGCGTTCAGGCACCGGAAAAGAAACCCGAGGGGAAATTCATCCTCTCCGTCTGCAGGATAACCCTCTCCAAGAACCTCCAGACCCTCCCTGCCCTGCTGGAAGGCAACGACTACCGCCTGGTAATCGTGGGCAAGGACCTCAAGGACGGCCAGCTGGAGCAGATATTCGCAGAGGCAAAGCGATATGGGGTAGAAGACCGGCTCATCTACACCGGCCCCGTGTCAGAGGCCGAAAAATACTGGTATCTACAGAACTGCGAGGCCTTCCTCTTCCCTTCCCTTGCGGAGGGATTCGGCCTTCCCGTGCTGGAAGCCCTGCAATACGGCAAGCCCGTATTCTGTTCCGACCGCACCTCCCTGCCTGAAATCGGGCAGGACCTGGTTTACTACTTCAACCACGACTTTGAGCCGCGTGCAATGCAGGAGGAGTTCCGCCAAGGGATGGAGAAATCTCTGCGTGAACCCCTGAGTATGGATATAATCAACAAGCACCTGGCTAAGTTTTCCTGGGAAAAAGCAGCCGAAGAGTATTTCAACATCTATCTTAAGACCCTATGATTCAACTGGACTGCGAACGATTGAGGGCTCCCTTCAATGGTTTCTACACCTATACTCTGCAGCTTGCCCTGGCACTTGCAGAAGAATCCCGCAACAGGAGCGAAGCACTCAAGATCTACTGCCCCACCAAGGCGGCAGGCATCTTCCCCGACGACATCGCCAAACAGATCTGGCATCACACCGACAAGTATCTGATGCCCATCTCGCGCAACGTAAAACTACACCACGCCACCAACCAGCTGTCCCGCTACATACCCAGGAGCTGGAGGGTTCCCGTTATCCAGACCGTGCACGACCTCAACTACAGGCATCTGCAGCACGTATCCAGCGGATTCGAGGAAAAGACCAAGCATGCGGTGCACAATGCCTCGCACATCATAACCATCTCCAACTTCGTAAAAGAAGACATCGTTGACTGCTTCGGTTACGACCCTGCGAAGATAGATGTCATACACAATGGCGTTTCCATCTATTCAGGAGCAATCACCGAGCCGGCCAACAAGCCCAAAAGGCCCTTCATCCTCTTCGTAGGCCGCATCGACGTAAGCAAGAATGTGCAGGTGATTCCCGCCCTGCTGAAAGGCACTGACTATGACCTCATACTTGCCGGAAAGATTGGCAAGGACACCACTGCGGTGGATCTGGTAAAGGCAGAAGCCGCCAAATGGGGCGTTTCCGACAGGGTAATACTCACCGACGCGGTTTCGGAACCGGAAAAGCATTGGTACCTCAAGAACTGCGAGGCCTTCATCTTCCCTTCACTCGCGGAAGGATTCGGCCTGCCCATAATCGAGGCCATGCACTACAGGAAGCCTGTTTTCTGCTCCGACCGCACCTCCCTCCCGGAAATCGGCGGGGACTTCGTATTCTACTTCAACCACGACTTCGAGCCCTGCGCAATGCAGGAAGAATTCCGCAAAGGAATGGACAAGTTCGTGAACGAGCCCTTCGACCCGAAGGCCTTCGAAGCACATCTGGGCAAATACAGTTGGAAAGATGTGGCAAAGAGGTATTACGATGTTTACGAGAAAGTGCTGGCAGAACTAGGCTAGCAAAGCATCTATCCAATCCAGAACCAGCTTACGCTCGGCTTCATCTGCCTTGTCGAGGGAGTTGAAGCAGCAGAACTTGTATGCCCCGGCACGCAGCTTGGCCATCTTCCTGGGCACATAATCCTTCTTATGCTTGGGTTCCATATAGAATAGCACGTCCTTCACCGGGCGCAGGCAAAGCTTTCCTTCGCGCTGCAGGCGGATGTAGAGGATCTCCTCGGAAGTGAACTGCGCGGCATCGCGGAAGCGGAAGGAGATATTCTCCCATAACATATCGGGATGGGCGGCGTACCACTGCTCGAAGAAGGAACGGAGCAGCGGACGGGGCGTATGGTCGAGTTTCAGATATCGCCAGCAGGCCCCGGCGCGACGGGCACCGTTCAGCATCAAGCCCTTGAATGTCACCTTCTTATGGCCGTGGCGCACGGGCTTGATAGCGCGGGTCAGGCGGGTCAGGGGGATGGAATGCCAGCCAGCATAGCAGACCGGAGTTCCGTCCTGGAGGAAGAAGTCATCTTCCGAAACCGGAGCGCAGAGCATGAAATCGTCGTTCAGCTCGATATAGTGCTCCGCCAGGCCGGGAATCCGCCAGGTCAGGCTCTCGATGGCCGGAGAATTGAACACCGGCAGGGCCTTGGAATAATCTCCGTCGAATATGTCCTTGTGGTCCACGACCTTCACTGGGATGCCGCCCTCGGCAATGTGCGGGTCCTGCCCGTCGGTCACCAGCCAGATGGTGCGGAGGAAGGGAGCGAACTTCCGCAGGGAAGCTACGCACCAGTGGATCTCCCCTATGCTGGCATAGCGGGTAGTTCCGGCCACATCTTCGTCGCCGGTGGCAGGCCCTGCGAGGAAAGGACGCATCTTTGCCGCATGCACGGGATCGCCGCCGTCCACCCAGGTAATGACCGCATCTATGGGGAAAGTGCTCATAATTCGAAACGGGATTTTTCGGGGAAACGCTCCTCGAAGGCTGCGAGCATCTCGGCCCGCATCGCCAGGTATTTTTCGTCGGACATCTCCACGTCGTTTATACAGGCGAAGGCAGTGGAGGGTTTGCGGATGAAAGCCGCTATCTGCGCAGCACTGTAAACACCCTGGGAGAGGTGCTTATTGGAGATGCGCTGCGGGACCAGACGGCCGCTGTAGTACATATAGTCCAGATAGAGGTACTGGTTGGGATTCTCGGGCTTGCGCAGGCGCGAGCTCTTGGCCAGTATTTCATCTTCCAGGGCAGCATAGCAGGCCTCGGAAGCGCTCTTGAGCATTGGAGAACAGATGTGCTGCGGGCGCACGAAAACCAGGCTGCGGGCCAGTCCGAGGGCCTTCCTGGCCATATCCGACGAGGCCCGGCACTGCTTCTTGTAGGCATTGGTGGAAAGGAAGGACTTGGAGATGCCCATCTTTCCCTTGCCATCCTCATAGAAATCCTCCCTGCGGCATTCCAGCAGGGGGAACATATCGTCGTTGAAGTAGATGAACTCCTCGGCGAGGCCGGGGATGCGGTGCAGGAACATCTCGATGGTGCAGCTGTTGAACACCGGCAGAAGTCCCGCGGGCATAATGTCCGAATGCCTGACCACGTGCAGTTTCTCCTTATCCGCCCATTCCGGGACCTGGCTGTCGGAAGATACCAGCAGATAGACGTTTTCCACGAAGGGAAGGCAGACCTGGATTCCGCGCAGCAGATAGCGCAGCGTACCCCAGTCGCGGAAACGCTTCTCGAGCGGAGGGCGGCCGATGAACTCGGCGTAACTGGAGCGCCATTCGGGATCCAGCCCGTTCACGTATGTAATAACAGCATCCATACTATCTGTTCTTCAAATAATCCAGCAAATAGGCCGTCCTGTCGGTCTGCAGGGCACTTGCGCCCACGCTACTTATCAGCCAGCCATAGCCGGCCTCGGGGTCCTGCAGCGAAAGCGCGTCATCGTGCCCGCCGCAGAGCGAGGCCCACATTGTATTCACCCAAATCCTGCTGCCAGGAGCAAGCAGGGCCGAGGCGATGGTAAGCACGGGTTCCTTGTCGTTGCTGAAAACCAGCTCATACATAGGAGGATCCAGCTGCTTCATATATTCACTGATGCAGGCGAGGGCTCCGGGGCTGCATATTCCGATTATGGGCATGAATATCACGCGCCCGGCATAACCTCCCATTACCTGACGGGCCTTGGCGGCGGAAACACTGCTCTTGAAGATTAGCTGGTCCAAGGTCCCGGTGCGCTCGGCCACCTTCACTATATCGTCGAATAGCAGGAAGGCCTTGTCGATATTCACCATTATACGGCCTTTGGCGGCCAGCAGGGCCTCTTCCAGGCTGGTAGCGCCCTCCGGCTTACGGAACACCCGCTCGTGGCTCAGTATAAGCTCTCCTCCGGCCGTGCGGCGTACATCTATCTCAACTATATCCGCTCCCGCGGCGATGGAGGCTTCGATGGCTGCCACCGAATTTTCGGGCACGTCCGTCCAAACTCCGCGGTGGGAGGCCACCAGCACGCTACGGTCGTTCCTGTCCAGGATGCGCGCACGGATGCTGTCCGCCCGGTTCTGGGCCAGGCAGGACACGCCAAATAAGCAGACCAGCATTATGAGCGCGATTTTCCTCATCCCCTGCGAAGATATTGGGCTGTGAAACTATCTCCCCGGGCAATCATGTCCTCGGGAGTGCCGGTGAATACCACCTCTCCTCCCCTGCTGCCGGCGTCCGGGCCGAGGTCTATCAGCCAGTCAGCGCTGCGGATAACGTCGGGGTTGTGCTCCACCACCACAAGCGAATGGCCGGCGTCCAACAGGGCATCGAAGGCCTTCAGCAACTTCTCTACGTCGAAGAAGTGCAGGCCGGTGGTAGGTTCGTCGAATATGAATAGGATGCGCTCCTTCTTGCGGTTTTCGCTGCTCAGCGAGAGGAAGTAGGCCAGTTTGATGCGCTGGCTCTCGCCTCCGGAAAGCGTGCTGCTGCTCTGCCCGAGCTTGAGGTAGCCCAGGCCTACGTCCACCAGCGGCTGAAGCTTGCGGGCGATGTTCTTGGCGGCATCTTCCTTGCCCTCTGCGAAGAAGGCTATTGCGTCCTCGATGCTGAGGTTGAGTATGTCGTCGATGTTCTTCTCGCGGTAGCGGACTTCGAGGATATCCTGCTTGAAGCGCTTTCCGCCGCATTGTTCGCAGACCATGGTCACGTCCGACATGAATTGCATGGGGATGGTGACTACGCCTTCGCCCTGGCATTCGGGGCAGCGTCCGCCTTCCTGGTTGAAGGAGAAATAGGAGGGGCCGTAGCCGTTGATCTTGGCGTACTGCTGGTCGGAGAGGAGTTTGCGTATCTCGTCATAGACCTTGAGATAGGTGACGGGGTTGCTGCGGGTGCTCTTTCCTATGGGGTTCTGGTCCACGAATTCCACCCTCGAGATGCGGTCCAGGTTGCCTCCGAGGGCACGGTGGGTGCCGGGGAGGTCGCCGGAGTCATTGAGGCGGCGGTAGAGGGCAGGGTAGAGTATGTCGCCGACGAGGGATGATTTTCCGGAGCCGCTGACGCCGGTGACGACTGTGAGGGCGCGGAGGGGGAAGTCGACGGTGATGTTCTTGAGGTTGTGTTCCATTGCGCCTTCGACGCGAATGGAGTAGTTCCAGCTGCGTTTCGCCCGTTGGTATCTCGGGCGCCCGTTCAGGTACTGCAGAGTCAGGCTTTTGCCAGTATCAGCGAAGCCGGAGGTAGTACTGCCTTTATAGACTATCTGGCCGCCGTTGACGCCAGCGAGCGGTCCCATGTCAATCAGCAAGTCGGCGGCGCGGATGATGTCTTCGTCGTGCTCGACGACGAGGACGGTATTTCCCAGGTCGCGGAGGCGGCGCAGTACGCTTATAAGGCGCTCGGTATCGCGGGAATGCAGGCCGATGGAGGGTTCGTCCAGGATATAGAGGGAACCCACCAGGGAGCTCCCCAGGGCGGTCACCAGATTCACTCGCTGGCTCTCGCCACCCGAAAGCGTATTCATGGTACGGTTCAGCGTCAGATATCCCAGGCCCACGTCCTCGATGCACTCCAGGCGGGAGATAATCTCCTGCAGAGGCTCGGCCACCTTGGGCCGTGCTGTCTCGTAATGGTCGATGTGGCGCAAGGTGTGCCAGGCCTCCTCCGTAGTCACGGCGTGTCGCTCCCCGAGATTCTTGGTGGCGACCTTCACATAGAGGGCCTCTTTCCGCA
>JAILMV010000046.1 GCA_024692185.1 Bacteroidales bacterium
ACGCCATAGGCACCTATGTTCTGCACTGCGGCGGCACCCACCTCGCCGGGAATCAGCGAAAGGTTCTCCGGACCCCAGAGGCCGTTGCCCGCCACGTTGGCAATGAAATCGTCGAAAACCACGCCCGAGCCCACCGTGAGCAGCACCTCGTCCAGCCCCATGTCCACGTACTTGATGTACTTGATGTTGGAGTGCAGCACGGTTCCGGGGAAGTCCTTGGTGAAGAGCAGGTTGCTGCCGGCGCCGATGTGGAACACGGGCTGGGGCAGGGACTTGTAGTCCAGCGACATCAGCTCCTCCACGCTGTCATACTCGATATACAGCGCCGCTTTCACCTTCATGCGGAAGGTGTTCTGGCTCGAAAGGTCGTAGTTCTCTATCCTTTTCATTCGAAAACAATGTCTTTAAAGAATTCCGGACGGTGATAGTCCGGTTTTTCGGTGGAGATGGGAGCCCAGGTCACGAAGTGGGGAACGGCCAGGCCGTCGCCGCACTTGTAGAAGTTCCCGCAGGCCTTCAGGCCGCGGAGGCTCTTGATCCCGCTCTTCCAGAACGCTTCCACGGGGATGAAGAGTTTCAGCGTCCAGGGGCCCTCGGAGGGCTTTTCGGAGAAGGGCTTCGAACCGCAAGATGAGTCGGAGCGGACCAGCCCATAGACGGAGGCGGGTGCCGGCTCGGCATCGAAACGGCCGGTCCTCCAGCTTACGCAAAGATTACCGATGGCGTTCCATTCGAAGTTGTAGTAATGGGGATCATCTGCCGAAGGCTTGAAGAAGAACTCCACGCAGGAATCCTCATAAACCTCCCCGCCGGGAGTGCCCTGCTCTGCGCGCACGCTCTGCTCATCTACCGTCCACTCGAGATGGACTCCGGCCTCGTCATAACCGATGCGGAACTCCACCGAGGGTTTGTAGGGGAAGGCTTCTCCCCAGTTGAGACAGTCCAGCCGCTGCGGCCCGGAAAGCTTGTCGAAGGGAACCTTAAGCATCTTCCTTCACGGTAGAGGCCAGGCAAAGCTCATCCATCTGCACTGCATCTATCTTGGAAGGTGCGTCAATCATCACGTCACGGCCCTGGTTGTTCTTAGGGAAGGCAATATAGTCGCGGATGGTCTCCTGGCCGCCGAAGAGGGCGCAGGTGCGGTCGAAACCGAAGGCGAGACCTCCGTGGGGCGGAGCTCCGAACTTGAATGCGTTGATGATGAATCCGAACTTGTATTCGGCTTCCTCCTTGCCTATGCCCAGCACCTGGAACATGCGCTCCTGCACGTCGGCCTCGTGGATACGGATGGATCCGCCTCCGAGCTCGGTGCCGTTCAGCACGAAGTCATAGGCATTTGCGCAGACGCGCTCGAGGTCCTCTTTCTTGTCGGAGTAGAACCAGTCCAGATGTTCGGGTTTGGGGGCGGTGAAGGGGTGGTGCATCGCATAGAAGCGGCCGTCCTCCTCGCTCCATTCGAGCAGAGGGAAGTCCACGATCCAGAGGGGTGCGAACACCTTGGGGTCGCGGAGTCCGAGGCGGTTGCCCATCTCCACGCGCAGCACGCCGAGCATGGTCTGGGCCTTGCGCTTCTGCCCGCAGAGCACCAGGATCATATCCCCAGTCTTGGCCTCGACGGCCGCTGCGACCTTGCGGAGATCCTCCTCGGAATAGAATTTATCTACCGAAGATTTGATGGTCCCGTCCTCGTTGAGTTTGATATAGACCAGGCCCTTGGCACCCACCTGCGGGCGTTTTACCCATTCGGTGAGCTCGTCGGTCTGCTTGCGGGTGTAGTTGGCTGCACCGGGCACTGCGATGGCGCCCACGTAGGGAACGCTGTCGAACACGCCGAAGCCGTGGCCCTGCACCTCGGAGCTGATTTCGTGGATGGTCATCCCGAAACGCACGTCCGGTTTGTCGGAACCGTATTTGTCCATGGCATCATACCAGCTCATGCGGGGCATGGGGTTGGGGATGTCCACGTCCAGCACGTTCTTGAAGAGGCTGCGCATCATTCCCTCGAACATGCCCAGCACGTCCTCCTGCTCCACGAAGCTCATCTCGCAGTCGATCTGCGTGAACTCGGGCTGGCGGTCGGCGCGGAGGTCCTCATCGCGGAAGCAGCGCACAATCTGGAAGTAGCGGTCGTAACCTGCCACCATCAGTAGCTGCTTGAAGGTCTGGGGGCTCTGTGGAAGGGCGTAGAACTGGCCGGGGTTCATTCGGGAAGGCACCACGAAGTCGCGGGCTCCTTCAGGAGTGGATTTGATGAGATAAGGGGTCTCGATCTCCAGGAAGCCCTGGGCGTCCAGATAGTTGCGTACCTCGTGCGCAATCCTGTGGCGCAGCTCGAGGGCCTTCTTCAGGGGGTTCCTGCGAAGGTCCAGGTAGCGGTATTTTGCGCGGAGATCCTCGCCGCCGTCGCTCTGGTCCTCGATGGTGAAGGGAGGAGTCAGGCTCTTGTTGAGGATATTGATACTCTCGACTTTGATTTCGATGTCGCCGGTGGGAATTTTCGGATTCTTGGACTCACGCTCCACGACCTTCCCGGTTGCCTGGATCACGAATTCGCGCCCAAGGGAAAGATCGTTCTCGACTACGAGCTGCGTGATGCCATATCGGTCGCGCAGGTCGATGAAGGTCATACCGCCGAGTTTACGGGAGCGCTGGACCCACCCGGCGAGGGTCACAGTCTTTCCTACATCACTGATGCGGAGTTCTCCGCAGGTAGAAGTTCTGTACATTGCTATATTGTAAGTTCGTTATTTCCTATTTAACCTACAAATATAGCAATTTCATCCAAGAGATTCAATATGCTATTCGAGGTAGGTCCGGAAGAAGTCCCAGACCTCCTGGCAGGTATCGAAGTCCTTCAGGGCCCAGGAATGCCCTCCGCCCTGAACTTCATAGAGACGGACCTCCGCGGCGCTCCTGCCTTTGGCGGCAGGGTCGCAGCCCAGGAAACGGTGGAGGATGACGGTGTGATCCCTCTTGGAGGGGATTGTATCGCAGGTTTCGTAGGTACATCTGGAGGCAGTTGCGATGGCCCCGACGGCCAGCGGAACGGCGATGTATTCTCCCCATCCGCCCGAATTCGTGGGATCTCCCTTCCACATCGAAGTGCGGTCAGCGGTGCCGTGGACCTCCATGAAGGGCACGGGGCCCTCCGGCCGGTATTCCTTGCGCAGCCACTGCATGGTAAGCCCCGCTATCGAGGCAATCGCCTTGAACTCGCGGGGATAGCGGTAGGCCATGATGTAGCACATCTCTCCGCCGTTCGACATCCCGCAGAGGAAGGCATTCTTCTCCGCGATTCCGAATTTCTTGCTGAGATGCCTGCGCAGATAGCGTACGAAGGCGATGTCGTCGCGCTTCAGCCCCTCCTGCACCGGATAGCGCACGTTCCAGCCGGATTTATCGACTTTGGAGTCCTTCAGCCCCTGGGGCAGGCAGAGCGCGAAGCCCTCTTTGGCCGCCAGCGCAGCCATCTCCGGGCGGTAGCCCTCGGCCTTTCCCCCGTGCCCGTGGAGCAGTATCACCAGCGGAGTTTCCGGTCCGGCATTTTCCGGCAGATAAAGCCAGTAGGGCCGTTCTTCGCCCTGGAACTTGGTAACATGGCGCTGCGTCTGTCCCGGCAGGGCCGCAGGCAGTATCGACAGCAGAAGTATTGTGCAGATTATCTTCGAACGCATGTCCAAAGATAAGGATAATCCTAGAATCCTAGCTTAAGACCGAACACAAAGCGTTTTGTAGAAGGGAATCTTGCCGTCTCGACGCCGATGCT